>JBIKIM010000130.1:0-4613 GCA_044361605.1 Bacteroidia bacterium
AGCCTGAACGGGTAAGTGATCCGAATACCCATTTAAATACATTTTTCCACCAAATGTGCGCAAGGGCTGACCTGTATACTTTAAATCAGTTTGTAAAAGCCAATCGCGTTTGTAAATTTCAAGACCTGGTATGGGCGCATTCGGTCCTAAATGGTACAAAGAGCGACTTATGATAATTTGATCGAACATATCCCAAGACCCTCGGTAGTATCCGGTGCCTAATTCGGGTCTCATTTTGCGGAGTTCGTACGCTAAATTAATAGCAGATTCTTCAGGGCTTCCTGCACCCAATACATAGCGCAAACTGCTGTCTTCGGGATTGTCATTAAAATCGCCCATCGCCACCCAGTGCGTAATTTCAGTATGTTCCTTTAAATGCGCTTTTAACGCATTGGCGGCATTATAACGCAATAATCGCGTAGCCATTTCACCACCACCGCGACTGGGCCAATGGTTCACAAAAACAGTAAATTCTTGATCGTAGCGTTTGAAAGTCGCGTGCAAGATACCCCGAGTCGGTTTGTCGGGATTGCCCGTCGGAACCGTTATTAGATCACCCCAAAACACCGATTTGTCGGTGTGGTCCTTTAAATGAATGCCTTCAGCGCCAAAAAATGCCCATTCAGGCGTATAAAACAGGGCCACGTCAATGCCTCGTTGGTCGGGCGATTCTTGGTGTACAATATTGGCGAATGTTAAGCTTAACCAAGTGCTGTGCAATTTCAGGTCTTCCAAAACCTTCAGATTTTCTACTTCACAAACTCCCAAAATATGAGGCCGTAATGAATCAATCACACGGGCCATATTGCGCAGTTTGCTTTGATACTTTTGGGAATTCCAATTTTTTGGAGATTGCGGAAGGTATTCCGCATCGTCGTTCGGACCGTCGATGGTGTCGAACAAGTTCTCCAAATTGTAAAAGGCAACCCTAAGCGTTTCAAAATGTCCCGCACTCAGGGGTTCAATTACCATTTTGTTCGGGTCTTCAATCGATACGTTCAAGCCCAAGGACTCTTCCGGTGCGCTTATTTTTTTGGGGGAAGTTGATTTACAACCGGTACCCATCAGAAAGACTGCGGTAAAAAATAGTAGGCTTCTAGAAATCATAGACAAAAATAAAGCTTTCCTCTTAACAACGGGGAAAGCTTTATGGGTTAAGAAAATAAACGAAATCTTATTTTAATGCAGCCGCTATAAACGCTACAAATAAAGGATGCGGATTTTCAACGGTACTTTTGAGTTCTGGATGAAATTGTACGCCCACAAACCATTTATGTGCTGGAATTTCAACAATTTCCGCCAATCCCGTTTGTGGATTGGTACCGGTGATTTTCATACCAGCGGATTCAATTTGCGCCTTGTAAACGTCGTTGAATTCATATCGGTGGCGGTGACGTTCCGTTATTTTGGTCTTGCCATAAGCCTTAGCCGCAAACGATCCTTTTTCTATCACACAATCATAGGAGCCTAAACGCATGGTGCCCCCCTTGTCGGTGATTTCCTTTTGCGCTTCCATTAAGTCAATAACCGGATGCGGGGTAGAGGCGTTCATTTCAGAACTATGCGCGTCAGTAAGCCCGACTACGTTTCTAGCAAATTCAATAACACAACTCTGCATTCCCAAGCAAATTCCGAAGAAAGGAATATTATTTTCACGTACGTATTTTATGGCTTCTACTTTGCCTTCAATGCCGCGCTTACCAAATCCAGGAGCAACTAAAACACCGTCGAACCCTTCTAGTTTTTTAGCTACATTTTCCGCATCGATGTTTTCGCTGTGTATATAGGTAACGTTTACTTCACATTCATTACTCGCGCCGGCATGAATAAACGCTTCGTTTATGGATTTATAGGCATCGGGCAATTCTACATACTTTCCAACAAGTGCCACTTTTATCGAACTTTTTGGATGTTCAATGCGGAATAAAAATTCTTTCCATTGGGTTAAATCGGGCTCTGTAATTGATTTTAACTTCAATTTGGTCAATACGACTTTATCGAGCTTTTCCTTGAGCATGGCCAAAGGAACTTCGTAAATAGTAGACAAATCACGCGCCTCAATCACCGCATTGCCTTGAACGTTACAAAACAAAGCCAATTTGCGCTTGATCTCGGCATTAAGTGGGTGCTCGGTGCGACATACTAATACATCAGGTTGAACCCCAAGCTCCAACAGGCTCTTTACTGAATGTTGGGTAGGCTTGGTTTTTAATTCTCCAGCCGCCTTTAAATACGGAATTAAGGTCAAATGCACCACCATAGAATTGCCTTCGCCTTCCTCCCAAATCAATTGACGCATGGATTCTACATAGGGCAATGACTCAATATCTCCTACGGTACCGCCAATTTCTGTAATAACGATATCGTATTCGCCCGTTTCGCCCAAAATCTTCATGCGACGTTTGATCTCGTCGGTTATGTGGGGAATTACTTGAACGGTTTTGCCTAAATACGCACCTTTGCGCTCATTTTGAATAACCGTTTGGTAAACGCGACCGGTAGTTACGTTATTGGCTTGGCTTGTGAAAACATTTAAAAAACGTTCGTAATGACCCAAATCCAAATCGGTTTCAGCACCGTCTTCAGTTACATAGCATTCACCGTGTTCGTATGGATTTAAAGTACCCGGATCTACGTTGATGTAGGGGTCGAATTTTTGGATGGTTGCGCGGTATCCTCTTGCTTGTAAGAGTTTTGCGAGGGAAGCGGCTATAATGCCTTTTCCTAACGAGGAAGTAACTCCGCCCGTAACAAAGATGTATTTAGTTCGATTCATGGAAAGTAATGCTACGGGTAGCAAAACTACCTTTAATTTCCCCCAAAAGAGAAATTAAAAGTAGTAGTTTTCAACAAGATTTGCCCTATAAAATTTCAACCCAATTGAAGGGATCCGATACACGGCCAAGCTTCAGGGTGTCGAGGAATTTCTTTACCTCTTGGGAAGCGTCTATTTTGGTTTCGTCATAGACACTATAATACGTGCCTCTAAATCCAAATCCGTCTAAATTGATCAATGTAGCAGCGGTACCCGTAATAAATAGTTCTTTTATTTCGGCATGACGGTCGATTAACTCTTTAACCGTTAGCGGACGTTCTGTTAGCGAATATCCCAAGTGTTTGAGTGCGGTAATCACCGAATCGCGTGTTATACCGGCTAATAGGGTTTGGGTGAGGGAGGGCGTAACGATTTCGTTTTCAAAAACAGCAAAGAAATTGGTCGTTCCCGTTTCTTCAACAAATTTATGCTCAATGGGATCGGTCCATAAAATTTGATCGTATCCTTCTTTTTGTGCCAAAGCAGTTGGATATAAAGCGGCACCATAGTTTCCGGCGCATTTGGTGAAACCAACCCCGCCTGGAGCCGCACGGCTGTAATCTTCTTCTACCTTTACCCGTAATGCTTTGTTGTAATAAGGGCCTACAGGACAGCAAAAAATGGCGAATCGGTAATTTTCACTCGGCTTTACTCCAATGAAATCATCGGTTGCGAACATATAAGGCCTAATATAAAGCGCGCCGCCTGGAGTTCTGGGCACCCACCCACGGTCCAAGTCTAATAAGTCATTTAAAGCTTGTAAAAACAAAGCTTCTGGGACTTCTGGCATGGCCATGCGTGTTGCAGAGCGGTTAAAACGTTTGGCGTTTTCAGAAGGTCTGAATAACGTGATTTCTGTTTCGCTTTCGGCACGTGCAAACGCTTTTAATCCTTCAAATATAGCTTGACCATAATGTATGGCACTGGTTGCGGGACTCAACGAAAACGGCCCGTAAGGAACGATTCGTAGGTCTGTCCATTCCCCGTTTTTGAAATCAGCCACAAACATGTGGTCGGTGAAGATTTTGCCAAAACCAATATTTTCAGGATCAAATTGAGAAATTCTGCTCTCTTTTACGTTTTCAACCTTAATTTCGAACTTCATTGTTCCAAAAATACATACAAAAGCACGTTTATGGGGAAAGAAGACCTAATTGTGGATAATCCGTTATTGTTAACATCCTTGTTTTCTAAGGGGATTTTTATGATTCCGGATAAAAATGCAGCAAAACCCGAAGAATTGAAATTAATTATCCCTCAGGTTGACGTGTTGCATATTGTTGCCGAAACAGGTACAAGTCCTTACCGACAAGAAACCATTCCCAATACCATGAACGCGCTCACCAAAAGTCAAGCCAAATGGGGGAAAACGTATGAAATAGTAGAAGCCGACGCCTTGGGTACGACGGTTAAGAATTACATAGACCAAGTCCCCAATCAAATAAAAATAATTTTCTGGGGTCGTGAAACCCCTCATTTTGATCAATTAAGTGAAAACTCGCACCGCCTATTGGTATTAAGTATGCCTTCCGTAATGTTAGCCTCGCAAGAATCTAAAATGGAACATTGGGTGCGCATTAAACAATTCTTTTAAAGGAAAGGCTGCGCTTTTTTATCAGCACAATTGCGCGTTGATTACACGCTTTTAATTTGCGGTCATGGGTTTGAGCTTGTCGGACTTTAAAAAGAGCATAATAACGATGCCCACGATAAAGAAAACCATCAAGAGAACGATTCCATTTCGCATACTACCAGTAAGTTGGTCTACAAACCCCCAGGCAAAAGTACCCAAAACAAT
>JBIKIM010000131.1:0-4582 GCA_044361605.1 Bacteroidia bacterium
CTTTTCGCATCAACGCCCTTGCTAAAGACAGCCGCTGTTTTTGTCCGCCCGACAACGATACGCCACGTTCTCCAATGCGCGTTTCTATTCCTTTAGGAAACTGTGCAATGTCGGTATCTAATGCCGCAAACGCGATTACGCGTTGTAATTCTTCATCCGAAACGGATGTTTCACTTCCAAACAGAATATTTTCCTTTAAGGTGTCGCTAAATAAAAATGTATCCTGTTGCACATACGCAATTTTCGAACGAAACGCGGTCAACGAATAAGCCGAAATATCTGTTCCATCTACTGTATAAGCCCCTTTTTGAAGTTCCAATTGCCTGGCTAATAATTGAATAAGGGTTGATTTTCCACTACCCGTTTTACCTACAATACCAATAAAATCGCCTGGTTTAATCGCTACAAATACATCCTGTAGTGCAGGAAAATCCTTGTCTGCATATTGATAATGCGCAATTTCAACGTTTATCTGTTGGAAGCTAGGGAACGGTGTAATGCCTGCATTTGACAGCTCAGGTTCATTCAAAAATTCATTAATTCTCTTCTGACTCGCGCTGGCTTTTTGAACCAAGGCCGTTGTCCAACCCAAACTAGCAACAGGCCAAATAAGCATGTTTAAATAAATGATAAATTCAGCCACATTTCCAGGGGTAAAACGACCTGCTTCTACTTCCCAACCCCCAATGTATAAAACCAAAATAGTACTCAAACCCATTAACAAGGTCATCAAAGGAAAAAAGATGGCATTAATTTTAGCCAATGATAGATTTTTTGTTTGAAACACTTTTCCCGCCTCGAAAAAATCTTTGTTAAAATGGTTTTCTGCGCCAAAAGATTTTATGATTCGTATACCGGCAAACGTTTCTTGCGCTTTGGTGGTAATTTCAGATAGTTGCTCCTGAATTTCTTTATTACCCGAATTTATCCGTTTACTTACGACATAGATGGAATAGGACAAAAACGGCAATGGTATCAATACCCAAAGTGTTAATGACGTGTTAATAATGAGCATTTGGGCGACTATCATAATAAACGAGAATAATACGTTAGCAAAATACATAATCGACGGACCTATGTACATCCTAACATTAGAAACATCTTCCGTGATTCGCGACATCAGGTCGCCCGTAAAATGCTTCCTAAAGAAAGATTCATTTAAACGCTCGTATTTTTGAAAAATCTCATTTTTTTGATCGTATTCAATATTTCTCGAAGTCACAATCAGGGTTTGGCGCATAAGAAAAAGGAAAAATCCTTTAAGTAAGGCCACCACTAAAATAGCAACTCCAAATCCAAGCACGGTTTTGAGAGCTGCGGCGTACAACAGATTGTTCTCTGTTAAGGATAGGTTCTGCGAAATCCAAAGGGCATCATCGATGCCTAAGCGAACAAAAACTGGTATATAAATGGCAAATAAATTGCTCAGAATTACACACACAATACCCAATAAAATAGGCCACTTATAGCGTATCAGGTATTTATTTAAGGAAGCGAGTTCAGACACGGATAGTAGTAAGTGCAAAGGTACTTTTAAAAAAAGTCTGTTCTCTGAAAACTTTTTAGTGATACACGTGTTTTTATGACGGGGTAGATTTAAGTTTTCATAGCTAGTAAAGTCCTAGGTTAACACCTGGGATTTTGCTTTTTTAGGGGTAGACCATTATTTTTAAAATATTTGAAAATCATGTTTCCACATGTTATCCATATGTTATATCTTTGCAGTCCAATTGAGTAGAATATGCATTTAACCGTAGAACAAAAGAAAGAAATCTTCGCCAAATTCGGTGGCGATGAGCGCAATACCGGTAGCACAGAGGCACAAGTTGCCATGTTTACTGAGCGTATCAATTACATTAGTAATCACTTGAAGCAAGCGCGTAAAGACAAAAGCGCTGAATTGTCGTTAATCAAGTTAGTAGGTAAGCGTAGAGCTTTACTTAACTACCTCGCTAAGCAAGACATTTTCAAGTATCGCGAATTGATTAAGGTATTAGGTCTACGTAAGTAAACCTCATCCCTCTTATGAATAGAAAAGCCCCGTTCGCCAAAGCGAAGCGGGGCTTTTCATTTAAAAAAAAATTAACCTATGAATATCACAAAAACCCAATTTGATACCGGTAATGGCCGTATCATTGAAATCGAAACTGGCCGTATGGCCCGTCAAGCACACGGAAGTTGCATCGTAACCGTAGGCAAAACGATGTTGCTCGCTACGGTTGTAAGTAGCTACGACGCCAAAGATGGCATCGACTTTATGCCCTTAAGCGTAGATTACCAAGAAAAATTTGCCGCTGTAGGTCGCATTCCTGGTAGTTTCCAACGCCGCGAGGCTCGTTTGTCTGATTATGAAATTTTAATCTGTCGTTTGGTAGACCGCTGCTTGCGTCCATTATTTCCCGAAGACTACCACGCAGATACCCAGGTTATGATTACGCTTTTATCTTCAGATGAAAACGAAATACCTGATACATACGTTGGTTTAGCGGCTTCAACCGCTTTACTTTTGAGTGATATTCCTTTTAACGGACCTATCTCAGAAGTACGTGTGGGTCGTATCGATGGAAAATTCATCATCAATCCTTCCCGTGTAGAATTAGCACTTTCTGATGTAGACTTGCTACTTGGAGGTACCGCTAAAGACCTGAATATGGTTGAAGGTGAAATGAACGAGCTTTCAGAAGAAGATTTCTTGGAAGCCCTAAAATTCGGTCATGCCGCCATACAATCACAATGTGCTGAACAATGGAAATTGGTTGAAAAGCTCGGCGGAAAGAAACCCGTTCGTGAATACAATCATGAAGATAACGACGCAGAATTACGTGCCCATGTAATCGCTGAAACGTCTGCTGCCATTCGTGAAGTTGCCGAAAGTGGAAAATCTAAAAAAGAGCGTTCTGAATCTTTCCGCGCTGTTTTAGATGCGTATTTAACCCGCTTCGAAGGACATGAAAGCAAGGATCGCATGGTTCGTTTATCGAAAAAATACTTCCACGAAGCCGAATACAACGAAATGCGTGCTATGATTTTAGAATCAGGCAAACGCTTAGACGGTCGTAAAACCGATGAAGTGCGTCAAATCTTTACTGAAATTGATGTACTCCCTGCAGCGCACGGTTCTTCTTTGTTTACCCGCGGAGAAACCCAATCTTTAACAACCGTAACACTTGGCGGAAAAACAGACGAGCAATTACTTGACTCTCCAACCGTACACGGTCACAGTCGCTTAATGTTGCATTATAACTTCCCTGGTTTCTCAACAGGCGAAGTACGCCCAAATAGAGGTCCCGGACGCCGCGAAATCGGTCACGGTAACTTGGCTTTACGCGGTTTAAGAACCATGCTTCCTAAAGATGTTCCCTACGTAATTCGAATCGTAAGCGATATTTTAGAATCTAATGGTTCTTCTAGTATGGCAACCGTTTGTGCGGGTTCTATGGCCCTTATGGATGCGGGTATTCAATTACAAAAGCCTGTAAGTGGTATTGCAATGGGTTTAATCACCAACGAAACTGGAAAATTCCAAATTTTGAGTGATATACTCGGCGACGAAGATCATTTAGGTGATATGGATTTTAAAGTTATCGGAACTAAGGACGGTATCACCGCCTGTCAGATGGACATTAAAATTGATGGTTTGAATTGGGATATGGTTGGACAAGCTTTGAAACAAGCGAGTGCCGGTCGTATGCACATCTTAGGTGAAATGGCGAAGAGCATTAGCCAAGCGAGCAGCGAACTTAAGCCACATACTCCTAGAATCGAAGTTATTGAAATCGAGAAGGAATTTATCGGTGCAGTTATCGGACCAGGTGGTAAAATCATTCAAGATATCCAATTGCGCACAGGAACTACCATTTCAATCGAAGAACGCGATGGAAAAGGTTTTGTTGAAATTTTATCAGAGAACGCCGACAACATGCAAGCGGCTATCGATATCGTAAATGGTATCGTTGCCATTCCTGAAGTAGGCGCTACCTATACGGGTAAAGTTAAAACCATCACCGATTTCGGTGCTTTTGTGGAATTCATGCCTAACAAAGACGGTTTGTTACACATCTCAGAAATTTCGTGGGAAAAGACTCCGACTATGGAAGGTTTATTCGAAGAAGGACAAGTACTTGAAGTTAAATTGGTGGAAGTTGACAAAAAGACCGGTAAATACCGCTTGAGTCAGCGTGCTTTAACGCCGAAACCCGAAGGTTACGTAGAACGCGAACGCGAACCACGTCCAAGCAGCGGACCTAGAAATGGGGATCGCCGCGACGACCGTCGTGGGGGTTCAGGTGGCGGAAATCGCCGCCGCGACTAATACGCATTTGTACACTAAAATATAAAAAGGTCCGCTCTAAACGAGCGGACCTTTTTTATAAGAACCAGGACGGTTCAACGTTTACATCCGTATTTTGTCAAATATTTAGGCATTCAAACCAGCTCTTTTCCTTATCTCAAAACTATTTATCGCTTATAAATTGCAATACACAATGCTAAAAAGCTAAGATTTGTCTTGGAAAAACACCGCATTATCAACCTCCATTTTTGTAATGTTTTTACTTCTATTCAGGAAGGTACAGATTCCCTT
>JBIKIM010000132.1:0-4576 GCA_044361605.1 Bacteroidia bacterium
CAACGCATTTGGTGAAGAGTTAATTATGGATAATGCCGATTTTGCCGTGACACAAACCTGTAAGATTATGGGTCTTCGTTTGGTCGATTATACTGGGGCCCCTTGTTTTGAAAAGGGCAGGGAAGGTCATGAATGGATCTTTGAATTCGAAGAAAACCCGAGCGCACTTGATGCGTTTATTAAAGTTTTTGATGAGCAGTTGAAATTGGTTAATAGTGATTATGCAGGCAAACGCGTAGGTAGTTTAATAATGAAAGAACCTCAAATACACTTGGCCTCTCGCGATACGTTTACCCGTTGGTTGCAATCAAAAGGGAAATTGGGCGGACAGAACAAGGTGCCTCGATTGGGAAATCACCGAGAATGGCTTGAAGAGATATTGCCCTTTATTTAAACGTTTTTAAAGCCGCTCTTCGCAAACTTCTTTACTTTTGTAATTATAATTTATACCATGTACGGATCTATAAAGCAATACCTCGAAAACGAACTTACTCAAATTCAAGATGCCGGCTTACTTAAGCGGGAGCGTATTATTACTTCGGCTCAGGACGCCCTTATAACCTTAGAGGGTGGCCAAGAGGTTTTGAATTTTTGTGCCAATAATTATTTGGGTTTGAGCAGTCACAAACGAGTTGTGGATGCCGCCAAACGGGCAATCGATACCCATGGTTTTGGTATGAGTAGCGTGCGTTTCATTTGTGGAACTCAAGACATACATAAAGAATTGGAGCAGAAAATTGCGGACTTTTACGGAACAGAAGATACCATTTTATATGCGGCTGCATTTGATGCCAATGGCGGCGTATTTGAGCCACTTTTTGGAGCGGAAGACGCCATTATTTCAGATAGTCTTAACCATGCATCTATAATTGATGGAGTACGCTTGTGTAAGGCTAAACGCTATCGCTATGAAAACAACAACATGGCCGATTTAGAAACACAGCTTAAACAGGCAATTGCAGATGGATCGCGTTTTAAAATTATTGTTACCGATGGTGTTTTCTCAATGGATGGAAGTGTGGCACAATTGGATAAAATAGTGGCTTTGGGCAAACAATACGATGCCTTGGTAATGACGGATGAATGTCATGCCGCAGGATTTATTGGCGCCACGGGTAAAGGGGTGCCAGAATATTGTGGAGTACACGGAGAAATCGATATTGTTACGGGTACTCTAGGTAAAGCCTTGGGTGGTGCAATGGGCGGTTATACTACCGGAAAAAAAGAAATCATTGAAATTTTGCGACAAAGGTCTCGCCCTTATCTTTTTTCAAATTCCTTAGCCCCAAGTATCGTGGGTGCGAGTATTGAAGTATTGAACATGCTTAATGAAACCACAGAGTTACGGGATCGGTTGGAGCAAAATGTAAAACAATTTAAAGCGGGTATGAAAGCCGCTGGATTTGATTTTAAGGACGGTGACAGTGCGATTGTCCCTATTATGCTATACGATGCCAAATTGAGTCAAACGATGGCAAACAAACTCCTAGAAGAGGGAATATATGTCATAGGTTTCTTCTATCCGGTGGTGCCTAAAGACCAAGCTAGGATACGGGTGCAGTTATCTGCTGCGCATACCCCAGAGCAAATAAATAAAGCGATTGACGCCTTCGTAAAAGTAGGAAAAGAACTCGGTGTGGTTAAATAATGCGCTTTAATGTATTTTAAAGCTATTCTTTAAGGTATGGGTTCCTAGATACTGTATTTGACAGCTCGAGCTTATCACGTGCTTGCGTTGAGCCCCAAAAACAAAGGGTCTTGTGCGTAATTAAAAATTACGAAGGGATATTAATTTTGGGACTCTGAAAATCGAAAGATTTTTCATTAATCGCAGCGATTTTCATTAATCGCTGTATTAATGGTTCCAATTGATCTAAATAAAGACTTTGATCCCCGTCGCTTAAGGCCTCATTGGGTTGGTTGTGTACCTCGATAATTAAGCCATCTGCTCCTGCAGCTATTGCAGCGGCACTCATGGGGGGCACTAATTCGCGTACGCCAGTGCCCTGACTGGGATCAACAATAATGGGCAGGTGGCTCCACTGTTTCACTAAGGGTATGGCTGATAAATCTAGAGTATTACGCGTGGCCGTTTCAAAAGTGCGAATTCCACGTTCGCATAAAATCACTTTTTCGTTCCCACCAGAAACAATATATTCCGCAGCCAAAAGCCATTCCTCAATGGTGCTGCTCATGCCTCTTTTTAATAATACGGGTTTATTGGTTTTACTTAAGGCACGTAACAAGGCATAGTTTTGCATATTGCGTGTACCCACTTGGAATATATCGACATATTCGTTGAATTCTGAAACGCGGTCTATGCTCATTATTTCAGAAACTACGGCCAATCCATGTGCATCGGCTGCTTTGCGCATCATTACCAAGCCTTCGGTTTTTAACCCTTGAAACGAATACGGACTGGTTCTAGGTTTGTAAGCCCCACCGCGCATAAACTTGATGTTTTGTTTGGCTAAAAACTCGCTAATCGTAAAAATTTGTTCCTCATTTTCAACCGCACAGGGTCCGGCGATGAGCATAAGTTCTTTTCCGATTTCAACGCCGTTTACCGTGAATGTGGTATCGGTAGATTTCCATTCCCGGCTAACAAGTTGATAGGGTTTGCGGCTGTGCATTGCAATTAATAAACGTAATTAGTTTAATTTAGTTTGGTGTAGGTAATGTGAAGCTTGGTTTTTCGGTGGTCAATAACACAACGGGCACCGATAACAGGTTGGTCGCTTGGAACCGCTAAATAAAGACCTAGATTTTTATCTATATCATTAAAAACCTTACTATTAAGAAGGTTTTGTACGTGCCGGGTGATGATAAAACGGTACGTACCGGTGCTTGGATTATACACACCACCATAATTCGATAAAGAAGCAGCATCCTCGATAAGAAAATTCCGCTTTGAACCAGCTCCAAGAGGTTGGAACAAACTCAATCGAGGCGCGGCAAAGAAATATTCTGAATAATTACTTACCGAAAATTCAATGTAAGCATTGTTTATGGCTACGTTTTGATCTTTAACGAGGTTTAATATATCGGGCATCTGTATCCGGGTTTTGATGCCGCTCAACGCTTGGGCATAGGTTTCTATGTAACTCGAATCCGGATTATTCAGTTGGGTGGTAACGGCGGTCGGATATGGCCCCGTTTTTCCGTGGTTAATGGTTTGGTTTCTTCCAGAAAAGCCGAATACAAACGTACTTGAATCACCATAATACAACAATATTTTAGCTCTGTAATCTAAAGAAAGTATGTTATTAACATCAAAAACGGTGAAGCAACCTTCGCCGCTCGGAATTTGAGACGTATTTTGCGGTATAATCGCGATTCCCTGAAAATGCTTGTCAAGTCCATCATTGGTCTCATAAGCCTCCTTAGGCATAGACATTAAGCGATTGGCAAACGCGTCAGAAAGGCGCACACGCAGCCCGTTGTAGGGCCTTAATTTGGTTTTTCTGTATGCGATACTGTCGGTGTAGGAATTGTTTAACGGACCCACATAACGGCTACTAATAGTATTATTCGTCCTTACAGTATCCATTTGATAATACACCTTGGTACCATCAATTTTTTCTGCAAGTGGATAAATGGCTAGGTCTAAAGGAAAGTTTCGGTTTCCATAATAATTAAGCCCATCCACGGTAGGAATAAACAACACCGCTGAATCGGGTAATAAACTATTGGGAAAACTAGAACTTGGTTCAATGAGCGTAATATCGGCATACATAGCCGCCACGCTTGGGCCTAAAATGGGGTCATTGATAGCACCAACAATGCAATAGCTGAGTCCATTGCCGGGTAAGGAATCTTCATCAACAGTTTGCGTTCTGAGAACAAAGCTATCCTTTACGAATAAGGATAACTGTCCGTTAACTTGTCCGGGAAGGATGATATTACCTTCGCGCTTTTGGCAGGAAGAGAACCCACCAATAAGGGCTAAAATAAATCCAAATTTAATGCTTGACTTCAAGGGTTGAGGGATCAAGAAATGCGCTTCGTAAAATTTTAAGACATTAGTTTTTCGTAAAGCGATACATAATCCTCTTGATTATTATCGTCGGTATGGCGCATGACCAATTTGCCTTCTAGATAATCTTCAACAGATTTGTGCGCTTCAGCACAGCCTGTAACAATCGCATCCGAATGTCGAATGGCACCAATGTTAATATCGTTAACGGAACCATTACCAAAGCACTCTAAACACGAATCGGCGATATTATTCATGCTTGCTTTACGCATAAAATCCGCGCCTAAGCTGTCGTTACAGGTTTCATGATAAACACTATAAACAATTTTCGCATGTTCAAATACGGGTTCGTTTTTATAAATAGTCTTTAGGTATAGGGGGATCAAACTCGTCATCCAGCCTTGGCAATGAATGATATCCGGTGCCCAACCTAGCTTTTTAACGGTTTCCATAACCCCTTTGCAAAAGAATATGGTGCGCTCGTCGTTATCCTCAAAAAACTTTCCATCGTCGTCGTTGAAAATATTTTTACGATGAAAAAAGTCTTCATTGTCTAGAAAATAGACCTGCATTTTTGTATTGGGAACAGACGCAACTTTG
>JBIKIM010000133.1:0-4554 GCA_044361605.1 Bacteroidia bacterium
GAATTTTTTAGAAATGCCTTTAATGGATTCTGCCTTCCTTGTGTTGGATTATGCGCGCTTATATTCGGGCGATAATCCCCTCACTTTGGCGGCCATTTCTGAATACTACTTAATGAACGATGAAAGTGCGATGGCTATTGCATTTGCTGAAAAAGGGCTTCAAACGATGCCCAATAATATCCCCTTAAAGTTAAATAAAGCCCGTGCCTATGATGGAATGGAGCAATACGAAAAGGCCAATATTGTGTATACCGAAATTGGAGTTTTGGCCGATAGTATTCCCGAATATCATTTTTATTTAGCCAAAAACATGTTGTATCTCGGAGACACGGCGAGTGCCCTAATTGCGCTCGGCGATGCCGTTGCGTTGCGTCGAAATTATCAAGAAGCGTATACAGTTCGTTCTATTGTAAAAGCGCGAATAGGCGATCCCGTTGGTGCTGCCGAAGATCAGGAACGTGCTAAGGGGAACTTATCGTTTAAACACCCACAGCGTAAACGCGATTCAGCGCTTATGGCGCCTTCCATGTAGTGTAAACTAAATACCCGGTCCACGGGAATTTCATCGTGCCATAACCCCATGGTAAGGTTTGCATGATAATGTCGGAACCCATTCCTTCTACCTCCACATTCCACGAATCATCTGCGCCTTTCCAAGCCAATCCGCCACGCAGTAAAAACGATTCAATAAAACCGCGCAAAGAAAAATTTGCCATCAAGGGCCATTGCATTTTAATCGCACCCATAAAACGTTTGGCTTCGTTTTTGCTTTCTTCGGTTAAGGGATTTTCCAAAAACAGTTCGCGTTCTGGCGCCAAGCCAACAATGATTCGAGGTATTAAATCTTGTACCTCTGTAAAGGTATTTTCGGCATCCATTTCGGTAATATACAGAACTACTTGGTAGGCCGTTATTTGGTGGGAATCGGAAATGAATTGTTGGCCTTCCATAAGGTTTAGGCGCTTAAAAAGGGTCGCATAAAACGGGGCTATCATCATTAAACCACAAAATTGGGTTTTAAATCGAACGCCCTTTTCTATATCCCGTTTAACCTGGGTGTTTGCCTTTTGTTCTTTGGGGGAAGTTTCCAATTTTAGTCCCGCATTGATGGGGTTTTCTAATAACCCCACGCCTTTAGCACTTAAAAGTGTGTCAATCGCTATTTCCGACAACCCTTCTCGTTGCCAAGTTAAGGCAATGCGTTGTTCTACCGCTTGAATATTGGCACTTTCGACTTGGTTAAGGTGCTGTTGTATTTCCTCTACGGGCGTATTGCCCTCATAATCGGCGGTCAACCCATCGGTTGACTTTTGCGCGATAGGCAGTGGCATTTCTGGCGGATTTGTCAAGAGTAACAGCATTCGCTGCACCCCTATAAAACTCGAATTGGCACTCCATCCCGCCATTTTTGACCATCGCAGGAGCGGACTCAAACTGTGTTTGAAAATCCATTCTGTTAAATCTCCTTTTACTGGAATTAGCCATTTCTCTAGCCATACATTGATACTTAGGGTTTCGTTAGGAAGGGTGTTTTTTAACTGTTCACTCCATTGGCGAAGCAAAGCCGTTCTAAAACTTCCCCATAAAGTGTTTAAAACCAATTCGTTTGTATCCCAAAATGCGTGTCGCGTCATTCGCAACCGTTCTATCTCATTTTGTGTTTTTTTAGCTAAAATGCGGGTCGAATCTGCCGAGGAAACAAGTGATTTTTGGGCATTAAGGGGCTCATTATCGAAGTTAACGTCGATATCAGCGGGCGTAGTAGGCGGTATTTCGCTGTTTTGTTGGGAAATATCTTCAGCGGCATTTGTTACGGTGGAAACGTCTTCGACTTGGGGTAGCTCTAAGGGAAGATCAAAAATTTGATGTAAGGACAAAAGCCAATAGGGACCTAAATGGGAGGCCTCGGTATAAATGGGGCTGTTTAATTCCCAAATAAAACGTCGATAGGCCTCAGAAAGCCGTTGGTTTTTGATGGAAGCGATATCGGTTTCGGAGGTACTATTCCAATTGCGCTGGTTTAAATCTTCAAGAATATCGAAAAAATGCCGACGCCATTCAGCGCCCCAAATTTGGGGCTCGGTTAAGGCACGTTGCAGCCATAATGGGATTAGTGCATTGTCGAGGTCGGCGCGGGCAATGGACAGTTGTATTTTCTCGAGAATTGCATTGGTTATGGGTGCGGGTTCTGCGTAAGAATCATCTAGATATTGCAAGGGGAGGATCCAGGCAACCAATTCCAAGAGTAGTTGCTGAATGTCTTGCTCCATTTCGGTTTCCCTAAAAGCGGCGCTTAATGTTTCAATAGTTCGAAGTATTGGATTGTTATAGCGCTGCGGTTTATGGGTGGGGTAGAAGGTGTTAGGACTGGTTAGTTTCTTAATGGTGAACCAAATAGAGCCACGGGTAAAAGGATTGAGCCAAGGTTTTAATGTGGGAATTAAGGGAACGATTTCAACGGCTTTATTCGCTATCGGTTGCAGGGAGTTTGGGGCGGATTGTTTTTCTACATACAAGATAGTGTCTTGGGCAAATTGTTGAAGTACGGGATGAATGCGGGGTACTTTTTGTGCAATGGTATTGCGTATTTGAGGATTAAGGCTTTGGGTGATTTCGGACCAAGTGAGTTGACTTTTAGCGCGGATTTCCTCAAAAAGTGGCAGGTTTTTTTGGTGGGTAAGGTAAACAACCAAGTGTTCAATGAGCCATTGAATTCGGGGATTATTAAGCGGGGCTCTTTGTTCGATAGCGTTCCGAAATAGTTGGGCGGCGCGTGTAAGTTCTTGGTTAAGCCAAGTTTCGACGTGACTTCTTTTACTTGATGTGCTCGCGTTGGGGAATGAATCATCGGCCCAAAGTTCTAATTGCCTGCGCAGTGATTCTTTGGTAATAAACGGCCGTTCAAATAGGAATTCTTGGAACCAATCGCCCAATTGTGGCGGTTGGTTTAAGTTGTTCCATGCTTCGGTTTGCGTGTTTTTTGGTTCCTTGGGCACGCTTACACTTGACGCTTGTTGATTGAGGGTTTCGTTATAGTAATTTTGTAATCGGTTAAATTCTGTATTTTCCAGATTGAAAATCCCTTTCAGAAGGGTTAATAAACGCTGTGCCTGCATTAAAGCAAGTCCCCCGGAACGCATGGAAATTTCCTCTATCAGTAACAAGGCCATATCGAGCCGTGTTTGGGGCTTATTGATTAAAAGCAGTCGGTATTTGATATAATGGGTGAGCTTAAAAGCTGCAGAAATTCCAAATTCTTGTCGAATAAATTGTTGCAATTTTTCCGCATCGTTTTCGCTAAATGACCATTGGTAGCTGTAGGAAGAGTTGGTCCATTGCAATACCTCTGCGATGCTCATGGCTTCCGCCAATTGATAAAAGGCTCTGCCTTTTTGTTTGCGTAATTCGGCATACCACAGATGTTTCTGAGGATCGCGGCGCAATTGTTCAAGCGTATGGCGCAGGGTTTCAGCTAATGGGGTAACGGTATCGTTTTCGGGTTGTTCTTGATCTGGTAAAAGTGCACCCGAATTATCTTCGTTAGGTATTAAATACGGGGTTTCGAATCCCAGTAGGGGCAACCAAAAGTAGACGCTTTTAATGGCATCGCCATACGCTATTTTTTGTATTTCGAAGGGAAGAATGCGGTCTTCTTGTTGTGGATTTAATCCGACCTTTCTGGAATAAAAGGATTGACTCTCAATAAGGTCTGAGGCGATTTCGTTGGAATTGTTTAATTGGATTTGCGGTTTCCCTGAATCGCGATTTTCGGTGTTGTCGGAATCGATGGCGGTTTCTTTAGAATCGGCGTTGACAATAATTGGGTTACTCGAATCAGGGGTATCTCTTGAATCAGGGTTTTTGTTTGATACTAGGGTCTCGTTGGATTTGCGATTTTCGGTGTTGCTGGAATAGATGGTGGTTTCTTTGGAATCGGCGTTGTCTATAATTGGGTTACTCGAATCAGGAGTATCTCTTGATTCAGGGTTTTTGTTTGATTCTAGGTTTTTACTCGATTCTAGGGTTTCGTTGGATTTGCCATTTTCGGTGTTGTCGGAATCGATAGCGGTTTCTTTAGAATCGGCGTTGACATTAATTGGGTTACTCGACTCAGAGATTTTGTTTGAATCGCGATTTTCGGGGTTGTTAGAATCGATGGTGGTTTCTTTGGAATCGCCAGTTCGTAAAAGCGGGTTGCTCGATTCTAGGGTTTCGTTGGAATCGCGATTTTCGGTGTTGTCGGAATCGATAGCGGTTTCTTTGGAATCGCCTGTGCCAATAATTGGGTAACTCGAATCAGGGGTATCTTTTGATTCCGGATTTTTGTTTGATACTAGGGTTTTGTTTGAATCGAGATTTTCGGGGTTGATTGACTCTATGGTGCTTTCTTTAGAATCGGCATTGTCTATAATTGGGTAACTCGAATCAGGGGTATCTTTTGATTCCGGATTTTTATTTGATTCTAGGGTTTTGTTTGAATCGAGATTTTCGGTGTTGTTAGAATCGATGGCGGATTCTTTGGAATCGGCAGTGCCTATAATTGGGTAACTCGAA
>JBIKIM010000134.1:0-4549 GCA_044361605.1 Bacteroidia bacterium
CAGAGAATATTTCAAGAGAGCAAATAAATGATCAAATTAGAATCATAAATAATGATTTCAATTTACAGAATACAAATAGAAATAATTTACGGAATATATTTAATGGATTAGCTGCTAATTGTCAGATTAAATTTGAACTAGCCAAAATAGATCCTAATGGAAATTGTACCGATGGAATAAATAGAATTTATTCATCTTTAGGCAATAAGATGGATTTGGAGACCGAAGAAGTTAAATCTGTTATAAATTGGGATTATACAAAATACTTAAATGTTTGGGTTGTTTCTTCAATAGTTGATGGCGCAAATGGAGGCGAAGTATTAGGGTATGCCACCTTACCATGGGCAACAGATTCACGGGTAGATGGTGTTGTTATAAAATCAAGTTTTGTTGGAAGTATAGGAACAGCTGCGGAAGATGTTTACAGTCGCTTAGATAGCGGCAGAACTCTTACACATGAATTTGGTCATTATTTGGGTTTGTATCATCCTTTTGACAATGGGGGTTGTGACGGAAATGGAGATGGTTGTGATGATACTCCGCCAGTGGCAAATGACTTTGCAAATTGGAAATGTCCAACGGATGGAAATAGTTGTAGTAATGATTCTCCTGACTTGCCAGATATGTGGGAAAATTTCATGGAATACTCCGTAGGAGGCTGTCAAACTTTATTCACCAATGATCAAAAATATAGAATGCATAATGTTCTGAACAAATATTATTTTCGAGAGAACTTAATCACAAAATCAAATTTAATTTCAACTGGATTAATTAGCACAAATATTGCTCCAAAAGCCGAATTCAATTCTAACTCAACTACCGTGTGTGTGAATGAACCGGTTGGGTTCTATTCATTAGCTTGTTATGGTAAACCTACGTCTTGGTCATGGTATCTTCCAGGATCTTCTCAAGAAAACTCTACCATGGAAAATCCTGTTGTTACCTATAAATCCAATGGGATTTTTAAAGTAACACTTAAAGTAAAAAACAACTTTGGTGAAGATAGCATTACAAAAAATTCATACATTAATGTGTTGCCATCTGAATCAAACCTCCAACCCAATTTCTTTGAATATTTCGAAAAAGGTGATCCAACAACATTTAATTATTATAATAAATTCAATCATTCATCCCCTGAAAAAAGTCGTTTTCAGTTAACTTCTCAAGCATTCTATGAGGGGAAATACTCTATCGTTGCCCCAATATCTAAAAATACGCCCCAAGGAAGCAATTTCAGTATTACGTTACCTGCAATTGATTTTACAAGAAATAGTTCTGGTTTAAAATTTACTTTTATGACTGCATATGCTCAACCAAATGCTGAAATAACAGAAATATTGAGAATCTATGTTTCTACTGATTGCGGAAAATCCTTTAAACAAATTAAAGAATGGTCAGGCAATAACCTAGCCTATTTAGGTCAGACTTACACTCAAAATTTTAAACCCATGTCTAACAATCAATGGCGTATATTGGGTTTATCTTTAACTACTTCATTAGGATTAAATTCATCAAAAAATGCAATTTTTAGAATTGATGTATTAAGTTCAGGTGGCAATCCTGTATACATTGATAATATAAATATTAGTAATTTTAATGCGTCAATCGTAGATTTAAATCCAACAAAACAAGATATTATTCTTTATCCCAATCCATTGAAAGATTTTAATGAATTAATGATGTATTTAGATAACGATTTATTTGCACAAATTGAAATGTACGACATAAATGGTTCTTTAGTTTGCAGTTCATCACCAAAACTTTACTTTAAAGGTGATAACAACATAGATTTAAACTCAAATATTCATATTTCAGACGGGGTCTTTATTATTAGAATCAACACTTCAAACCAAAGTTTTTACAAAACAGTAATTTTTAGAAATTAATACCCCATCGAAATCCATCTCCAATTTCATGATTTGTCATGACTTTTCAGATATGTCCGTCACTTTGTCGGTCAAGATTCTATAGCAAATCTGATTTTAACTTTGGCGAATATTCCCCATAAAAGATCAAATTGGTTTAGTTAAATAGCTAAGCTATAATTGTTTCCTATTTAATATTCTTAAATTATAGGCACTATATTCGCACCGTTTTAAATTAGTATGATGTATTTTAAAAATATTGTTTTTGTTTTAGCTTCAAGTTTTGTAATGACATTGAATGCTCAGGTTAATTCCTTTACACCGACTGACATAATTGGAGGCATGGGTAAAAAATTAAGTATTACAGGCACGGGTTTTGGAGCCAGTCAGTCGGATAACTATGTGTCTTTTTTTCAAGATAATGGCCAATATTCAAATGCCAATACCTCTAAAGGATTTAAATACTTATCTTGGACAGACACAAAAATTGAAATTGAAATGCCTATGGCATTTTCAGGGAAGTTAAGAGTGAATGTAAATGGAACCGATTATTATTCTGCAGATACACTTCATGTAATGGCTAATTTAGGATACCGATCTGCTAATCCTTTGGTTTACGACTATCTATGCAACACCAACAATAAGGGCGGTTATACTTGGTATATGCATACCACATATTGGAATAATCCGTTGGCAAAGAAAGCGATAGAAGATGTATTTGCAGAATTTAGATGTAAGACCGGTTTAAACTATATTTTGGCACCAAGCCCATCGAGTTCAAATTTTTCATTAGATGATACAATAAACTTAATTGCCCCTGATCCGAGTTTAGGAGCGGTTGGCTACAATGAGCGCTTATGGACCTCATGCATTTTAGGATCAGAAACATTTTTCAACATACGTTCGCAGGATTTAAAAATGTCTGACAAACAAGATTGGTATTTCGGAACTGGAAAAGTCCCAGCAGGGAAAACTAAGTTTCGCTATGTGCTTTTTCATGAGTTGGGACATTCATTAGGTCTTGGGCATGTAAACGAATTGGGTCAATCAATGTATCCATCGGTATCGCTATTGCCCTCCGACCAATGGAGTGAAAGAGACAGTATCACAATTCAAGAGAAAGAGGCCATATCATACTTTATAAACTTATCTAAGTCATTTAGCTTTCGAGCCTGCGGCGTGCTTCCATTAGAAAACAACAAGGATTGTAAAGCTGTTTATGGATTAACAACTGACATTAAAACACCGCAACGGATTGAAAATTTAGCTGTATATCCAAATCCTGCAAGTAGTGAATTGAGTATCAATTATCCAATTTCCGAAAGGATACAACTACGTATTTTTGATTTGCAAGGCCGTTTGATTTTAAACACAAATTTCATCAGCCAAGAAATTGATATAACGGATCTAAATGCAGGTATTTATTTACTGCTTTTAACAGATGGATCAATAATTTCGAGAACGAATTTTATTAAAATTTAACGATTCATTCTAAATCGGCGCTGCCGATTTAGAATAGGACAAGAGTCTATTTATTAGAAAATTCAAAATCTTTTAAATCCCAATAAAAGCAAATGATAAATATTTTCTAATTCTTATTAAAAATTGATACCTGATTTTTTGTTTTGGTTTCATATTCCAAAAATCAGTTTAAAGCTGATAAGCCAACCTGATTTCCAACAGTATCGCCGTTCGACCAGCCACGTGCTGCTTTTGCAGCCTGCATGACTAACAACTTTTGCTTCCCCCAGAAGAAAAAAGAAGTTTTTATGTTATATGCTTAAATTCATCAAAACCATTCTTTTATTGTTTCAAAACTATTTTTAGCGGATACCCAGCGTTTCAAAGACAAACTGTTAACCGTTCCCGAAAGCATTGATTTACTCAAAATCACATGCAAGGACCCATCGTTAAAAATTCCACAACTTGCATATTTTGGGGTAATTCCCATTTGCGAACCTAAAAACAAGGGCAACCACGACGACGCCTCATCCACTAAAAATTCGTCGAACTCCACAAACCTTATCAATCCATCGGGCACATAAAACGGCAGCTCGGGCTTAAACGGTTTTTTAGACGCCCATTTCAATTTTAGGTGACCGTATTCCGGGTCCTTTTGAAAATCTCTGAATACCCGAATGGCTTCTACTTTTCGCCAGGTGGGATAAATATCGGCATTCGGACCCTTTATTCTTACCCCTGTGAACGCCCTTAAGTCCTCAATTAGTTGGGAATTTATCTGTTTTTCGGGATCTTCCCCAGCGACCGATTGGGCTTCAAGAGGAGTTGATCTCAGAATAGGAGCCTTGAGCCCAAATGTTTTTATAATTTCTTCCGGTTTTAATGGGAATAATTCGTGAATGGCTTTCTTGATGCGATTTAAATCGCAACGATGGGTTCCAAATGCATTTATAGAAATATGGGGCAAATCCTCATTGATACCCAGTTCCCAAAACATATAAACCTTACATTTTGTAACTATTCCCGCTTGTTTTAAATGCCTTTCAATATAATTGGAAGCACAAGCGATGTATTGATTTTTTGTACTCCAATCTCTTAATAAAGCAACATCGCGCTTGCTTGGTGTCAGGGGCTCGATAGATAAAATTTCTTCGTGCAGCCAATTCAACCAGCGTGCCTGAACCTGTTCAAATAATGAAATCAAGCGCAAATGGGCTTTAAAT
>JBIKIM010000135.1:0-4503 GCA_044361605.1 Bacteroidia bacterium
AGTTTCACGCGCAGATCCTACGTGGTAGGTGACATTTATGTGGGCTACGGGATCTGAATGATCTTCAGAAACGATGAGTGTCAAGCCATTACTTAACAAATACTTAGAATAAGGTATAACCAAAGAACCTGGCTTGGGATCAACCTTTTCAATTAACGTCGCTTGCGAAAAAACTGTAACCGAAGTCACAAACGACAAAATGCTTAAGAGGTATTTTTTCATAAAGTTCCAAAAATACACAAATTGAGGTTATACAGCCTCAAGAGTTAGACAATTGGCGTTAGTTTGGGGATAAAAAATCATTTCTGTGTTATATTTTGAATTTTCTGAAACAAAAAGTAGTTTCAGAATGTCTTAACCTTGTACTATGAAATCAGTTCAAATTAAAACGAGTCTATTTATTTTAGGAATTTTTGGGATTTCTATTTACCAAATTAACGCCAATTCATCGGGCGCTTCACAGCCTAAAACGGGAGCTCCTAACGAAACAACGTGCACATCTTGCCACAGCGGTTCGTCGTTGGTGACCTCAGGAACGCAACACGGCCGAATCAACCTCAAAGGAAACTACACGGGCGGTGGTTACATCCCCGACTCCACCTATACCCTTACCGTTTCCTATGCTGAAACCGGCAGGTCCTCTTTCGGCTTCCAAATGACCGCCTTGGCCAATGGAAAAGCAGCCGGGACGTTTACCGCGTCTTCAAGAACGGGAACATTTGCTGCCACCGTTTCTGGAGCCACACGCTACTATATCGAGCACAACTCAACCGGATCAACGAGCGTTGCTAAAGACTCCACTGCATGGACCTTTCAATGGAAAGCACCTAGTACCAACATGGGAGAAATAACCTTCTATGTAGCCCTGAATTCCGCCAATGACAATGGTGGCACTAGCGGCGATGTTATCTACAATAAATCCTTTAAACTCTCCCCCTCAACACTACTTCCAAAAGCCACCGCTAGCATTAAAACAAAATTATTGTGTCCAGAATCTACTTTTGAATTCGGGGGAAGCTCCACGAACAATGCCACAGGATATTCTTGGTCTTTCCCTGGAGGAACGCCAGCCACTTCCACCCTGCAAAATCCCAAAGTAAGCTTTAGCACTGCCGGAGCCAAAATAGCCATTTTAACCTCAACGAATGCAAAAGGCGCTTCCTTAAAAGACACACTAAAATTCACTGTCTTGGATGCTGCCGTAAAACCAAATTTAAATATCCGTACCCCAACTGTTATATTGTGTTTAGGCGACACCCTAGAATTTAGCCTTGGCACTACGGCTAAACACACCTACAAATGGCGAAACGGTGCAACCTCACGCAGCATTCGAATAGACACCTCGCAATGGGTATCAGCGGTAGCCACGCGCGATAACGGTTGCACGGCTTTAACGGACAGTGTTTTAGTGATTGGCTTACCAAAGCCCCGTTTTAATGTTAGTTACGGCTTCACCACCGATAGTGTTTGTGTAAATGAATCCATGATTGTACTTCTCAATAGCCGTGGATTTACAGATTCCTATTCCTCCGTTTCTTCAAAAGGACCATACTCCAAAGATTCTTTTTTGATTTACCCCATAAAAAAAGGCATTAATTCCTATCGTTTTTGGGCAAAAAGTACGGTTGGGTGCTTTTCTGAACCAAGTACAACACGAAACGTAATCGGAGTTGATACGCCCTCAGCACCCAAAATATCAATCTTTGAAACCTCGAGCGACCGTATTGTTTTTTCTTGGGAAAATGTACCCAATGCCCAGTCTTATGAATACTCTATCGACCTCGGTAAAACTTGGACCAAAACCGATAGTGGTTTGAATAAACGCATACAAAAAGTTGCCCTCAAATCTGCAACCCAATCTGTTGATTTTTGGGTGCGTGCACGGACTGGAAATTTTTGTACGTTTTCACATGTGGGTAAAATCACTGCCAAAGGAGCCGGATGCACCGAGCCAAAATGGAATATCAGCGCGTCGAACTTAACGACTTGTTTTGATAGTTTGGTTGAACTCAAGATAAGCGGACTTGGCCAATTATCGGGATACTCCCTGAAAATAAACCAAGAAACATTGAAAGATAGCATTTACCGTGAATCTATAAAAACAGACCGAAACTTCACTTTTAGTCTCTTGGATTCACAGCAGTTATTGTGTGGCGTTTTCGAAAAAAGTATTTCCATCCGGGTAGACAATTCCGAAAAACCACAGAATTCCTATTTCCCCCAAAAAGATATTTTGTTTTGTGATGCGTTATTCGGAGCGACAGAAGTCCCCTTGATTATTGCCAATTACAAAAAAGCAAACAAATACCACCTCCTAGACGGAACAACCAAAACCGCTTTGGATTCCTTAAATTTCATCACTAAACTAGTGGGCAATTATGTTTGGCGCATGACCAGCACCACTCCCAATGGGTGTGTGAGCTTAGAAGATACCTTGAACATTTATGTGGATTATAATGCAAATGCGAATTTTGACTACCGTTGGGTGTCGGATTTAAACTATGAATTCGCTGCATTATACCAAGACACCACGGATTATGTACATACATGGCTCGATAGTGCCAGCGGCAAATTGCTTTCTACGGGAAACAAGTCCACAATTGAAGTAGACTATTCAAGTATCGGAAATACAGACGTTACCATCATTCACCAAATGCGATCCAAACGGAATATTGATGTATTTGGCGATAACAACTGTCGTTTTGAACTCAACAAACCCGTACAAATTCGTAATTTAAGCACTGATTTAACCGTAAGTATTCAAGGGGCTGAGTTTTTCCCTAACCCATTAAATAGCTTATCCAATTTGCTTTGTAACGGTTGTGAATCGACAGACAAGATTACCGTTTGGAGTATAGATGGTAAGCAAATTGGAACGTTTACGTTGCGTGCACTTCAAAATCAAAACCTATCAAAAGGGGTCTATCTGATTCAGATTACCAACCGTTCAAACGCTCCTTTACAGAAATTAATAATTGGGGAGTAAGCAATACCGTTTTGAATGCAAAAAATGCCCCGTATTGATTACGGGGCATTTTTTTTGAACTAGAGTTAATTATGCTACAACTGGTTGTTATAACTTTTCGGCTAAATACTGTCCCGTAATACTCTCAGCACATTCTTTGATACCGATGCGTTCGCCAGCAAATACCAAATTTCCGCCTTTATCGCCCGCTTCAGGACCGAGATCTATAATCCAATCTGCGCATTTAATAACGTCTAAATTGTGTTCAATACAGACTATCGTATTCCCTTTATGGATTAGCGCATTGAATGAATTTAAAAGTTTTTGAATATCATAAAAATGCAATCCTGTAGTAGGTTCGTCAAAAATGAACATAACACCACCTTCTTTAAAAGGCGACGCCTTGCTTAAGTAGAAGGCCAATTTAACGCGTTGGGCTTCTCCACCGCTTAAGGTATTACTACCTTGTCCGAGTTTAACATACCCCAATCCCACCTGTTGAAGTGGTTTCAATTTATCGGCAATTGATTTTTCTTCCTCAAAAAACAAAACCGCTTCATCCACCGTCATTTCCAATAATTCAAAAATGCTTTTATCATTATGCTTGGCTTCTAAAACTTCTTTCTTAAAGCGTTTTCCGCCGCATACTTCGCAAGGCAGTTTGATATCTGCCATGAATTGCATTTCGATAACGGTTTCCCCTTCGCCTTGGCAATTGTCACAACGGCCCCCATCCACATTGAATGAGAAATGGGAAGGTTTGAAACCCATCATTTTAGAAACATTGGTTTTCGAGTACAATTCCCGGATGTCGTCATAGGCCTTGATATAGGTAACCGGATTGCTACGAGAGCTTTTACCTATTGGATTCTGATCTACAAATTCAACGGACTTTAGCAGATGAAGGTCGCCATAAATTTTCCGATAGGCTCCGGGTAATTGTGCCGTAAACTGGCCGAAGTGTCTTGAAAGTGCTGGAAAGAGTACTTGTTTGATAAGGCTTGTTTTGCCCGATCCGGAAACACCGGTAACACAAGTGAGCGCTTCTAACGGAATGCGTACATCTACGTTTTTAAGGTTGTGAGCGGAGGCCCCTTCCAAATAGACAAAATGCTTGAGTATGCGCTGCGGCAAGGGTTCTATTCGCTCCCTATTTGTCAAAAAATCCGCTGTTAAACTACCTTCATCGCGCAACATCGATTGAAAATCTCCAGCAAAAACTAAATTTCCACCTAGACTTCCCGCTTTGGGACCTATGTCGATGATATAATCAGATCGCCTCATGATTTCCTCATCATGTTCCACCACGATTACGGTATTTCCTTCTTGCTGGAGATTCTTAAGGACCACAATCAATCGGTCGGTATCCCTGCTGTGCAAACCAATACTAGGCTCGTCTAGGATATACATAGACCCGGTTAGATTAGAACCCAGGTTCGTGGCTAAGTTTATACGCTGACTTTCGCCACCACTTAAGGAATTACTTAATCTGTTTAGGTTTAAGTACCCCAATCCAACATTGGCCAAATAATGCAAAC
>JBIKIM010000136.1:0-4470 GCA_044361605.1 Bacteroidia bacterium
CCACTTTGAGGCGGATTAAGTATGGGCGTGCTGAGCATCGATCCAAAAACACCACCGTTGGTAATGGTAAACGTACCGCCGGTCATTTCATCGATTGACAATTTATTATCACGGGCTTTTAAGGCCAATCTCTTTACTTCATTTTCAATTCCATCGAGGGTAAGCGCTTCTGCATTGCGAATAACGGGCACAACCAAGCCCTTAGGCGCACTTACGGCAATCGAGATATCACAATAGTCGTGATAGATAATATCTTCCCCATCAATACTCGCATTTACTGCGGGCCATTCTTGAAGTGCGATACAAACCGCTCGGGTAAAGAAACTCATAAATCCGAGGCCTACTCCAAATTCTTCTTTGAATTTATCTTTATAAACGTTGCGTAAATCCATGATTGGCTTCATATTGACCTCATTAAAGGTGGTCAACATAGCCGTTTCATTTTTAGCCATTACCAAACGCTTGGCAACTGTTTTACGCAAATTCGTCATTTTAACCCGTTTGGGTTCGCGAGAAGCCGCGACGCCAAATCCAAATCCGTTAGCCTTTTTAGAAACGCCTTGGGCCACAATGGCTTCGAGCACATCTATTTTGGTAATTCGGTTATTCGAACCGCTTCCTTTTACGCTTTGTGGATTAACCCCATATTCAGTCATTAGCTGTTTGGCTATGGGAGAAGCCGAAACATCTGAAAAATCCGCTGGGGATGCTGCAGGAGCGGGAGCCGTTTTGCTAACGGCTGCGGGCGCAACTACTTCAGGACTGGCGGCCTTGGGCGCTTCTGCAGGCGCTGCTGCCACTGTATTGGCAGGGGCCTCGGCGGTTTCATCGATCATGGCCACTACCGTATTCACGGGAATGGTATCGCCTTCGGAACCCACTAATTGTAAAATTATACCGGCCTTTTCGGCATTGACTTCAAAGGTGGCTTTATCACTTTCGAACTCCGCAATGGGATCGTCCATTTTGACATAATCGCCAACTTTAACCAACCATGCAGAAATGGTTACCTCACTAACGGATTCCCCAGGGGCAGGGACAATAATTTCAATAGACATATACCTGTGTTCTCAGGCAAAGTTACGACAAAATAGGGTGTCGCACAAAGGGCGCCGTTCTTATCTTGTTTTTGTAAAAAACAGATAAGAACGGCGCCCTAAATAAAACTGACTTTTTGTATCCTTATTTTGATTTTTGCTCCTCTATTTGTTTGAGGGGAGTGAATTCTTTTACTTCGGCATTGGGCTTAGACAGGATATAAGACAATCCCATATGCAACTGAAAATACCAATCGTTCAATCCATTGGTGGATCGTGCAGCAGTGGTTGATATTAAATCTGGAGTTGTAGACCCCCCGGAAATTTTATTGAACTTAGCTAAAGGCAAATACTGACCATTTTGCTCAATAAAAAACTTATTGTCGGGATTCGTGAAGTACTCGTCCTCTTTAATCGTATTTAACCATCTTTCGTGATCGCCACCGTACCAAATACCAGGACCGTAATCATCTAAGTAATCCGTAAAGGTATAAACGGCCTTCATTTCTCCTTTAAGAGCCCAACGTTTCCGCAAATAGGCAAGCTGCCATGAAAGTCCAACGTTACCCGAAACCAAGCCATACGGCTTTTTATTCTCTAAGAAATTCTGACCTTCCATTCCCAATTCTCGCAATGAAGTTCGTTCTTCACTCCACAAGCGAGCTTTGTAATCCGCAAAGGATTCACTATTCTTTTGATTTCTATAAGAAATGCGGTAGGGCGTATAGGTAAAGATTCCCGCACTGATACCCATGCTATTCACCAACTTCCATTTTTGTCCGGGCTTGAGATTGTACTTCCCGATATGCCAAACCCCTTCAACATCCCAAATCGTCATGGGCGTCACAAACATCAACGGCCAAGTATTGGGGTAAGGTTGGATTTTGTCGAAGTTTTTGCTTTCCACAAAGGGAACTTTACCACCCGACAATAAACCAGTGGCCCATAAATTGTGCATGGAAATAGTGGAATGGTAAATATTGGTCTTTATAGAAAATCGATTGGTAAAATTAAATTGGGCATAACCCCCATAACTAATTTCTAAAGTACTCGGCATAGGCGCAAACTTGTGCGGTATGTCTCCACCCCCATAAATCGATGCACCACCCCAAATTCCAAATTCCCACGTACGTAATTTTACAATATCTTCTTTTTTACCAAACATAGGAACAATTACCATGAAACCAATTTTGGCTTTCATCGTGGTATCGGGCCACTCCGGACTTATTAATGTCGTATCCACCTTGCGGTAAATTGGAGGGGGTAATTGCGCGGCCGTTAATTTAGGAATGCGCACTTTAACTCCGTTTTGCAGGGTTACATGGAAAGGATTTCCTTCCAAATAAGAAGCCGTTAGGGTATCCCCATTGCGTAATTGGTTAATATTTACCCCACGATTGAAGGAATCTCTTACTGATTTAATTTGAACATCTCCAACCACATCAAACGTGATTTTACCGAATTCGTGTCGGGCACCTGTAACGAAACCATCTGTACCCTTTCTTTCTTTGAGGGAAGTCGTTTTGTCAATCCCTAATTTTGGCAAATTATCATCATTGCGGTTGTCGTAAACTACCTGACTTATTGGAGAATTAGAATACACAGAACCGGTTTTTATTTCAATTGGTGTGCCTGGTCCACCACTCAACGACAGACCCACGGTGTAATCGCCAGAACGGTTATTTACGAAGGTAAAGTTGCCCATTCTAACATTATCGACATCAGTATTCCTTGCAAAGTCTAAATGCATCACACCCATGCTGGCATTTTCACCTTCAATATTGTTATCATTGAAGGTAATGTCTTCAAGCACATATTTAATACCTGCTGAACCTAATTTCTCTAAAATTACATTACCCTTATTATTGAAAAAAGTGGCACTAGCAAGTTCAAAGTTTATCTCTTTTGATTCACGAAGATCTAAATACGGCGTTGATGCATAAATCATCGGTTCGTTAAAATTCAAATCATGGACGGTTATTTCCGATATTTTAACCGATTTGCGATACCAAAATGGGTCAAACCGTAAAAATTGAACCATATCAGAAACTACAACATGTTTAATACTCACATTATCCGATTCGTTAACCGCCTTCACGACTATTCCCATACCTGGATTTTCAGAATCTCTTGATTTAATGATTACAGGCTCTTTGCTGGTTCCATTAATTTTCAAACCCCCGTTTACAATAATGCGAGCGCCTGGTTCAAAAACTACGATTTGACCTGCCTCGATATTGAAGGTCTCTCCGGCTTCAATGATTTTGGTTCCCGAAATCAACATTTCATTTGATTGGGCGCCAAGCACCGTAAACATCGCAAACGCGATGATTATCGAAAAGATATGAATTTTCTTTTTCATTTTGTTTTACTTCACTTGAATAACTAAAGGAGATTCAAACTCCATATTTTTAATTTCATTATTAATATCAGCAGCTTCTACTACCACATAGCGAAGCGCATCTATATTGCTTGTTGGAATATTGATCACATCACCTGTAGCTGTTAATAGCTCCGTGGATAAACCAACCAAGCGGTATTTTAAATTGGATAATTTAAAATTGAATTTTTGCAAATCCGGATGTGTCGCGTAAAATGCCAATTGGTTATCCGCTTTCAAACGAGCGCGTGAAATCAAATCACCACTAACACCTTTGGCATACACATACGGAATAGGTAACTTTTGAACGTATACCGAATCGCGCAATAAAACACGACCGTCCTTATTGTTCACTTGAAACTTACACCAACCCACAGTTTGAGGGGTGAAAACCACCCGACTTTTTTGTCTGTCTAACGAAGCATTGGGATCTCCACTGCAAGTCACTTGCCCTGGGTTGAGCAAATTAACATAGTGTAATTCAGACGTTTTTCCTTGAAAAAAGATGTTGTATTTATTGTCTTTTTCTTTTTCAAAGGTTTTGGCAACCGAAGTTACTTTCAAGGTCTCTTCTACCCCATTCTTTTTAAAACTCAACTCATAAACCCCTACAAATTCAGGTATGAATAATAGGGTATCTTTATTCCATTTATTAAGTTGAAACGATTGGTTGGCAAGCTTAGCACTTACCTCCATTTTTTCGTGATTGAACACCACAATTCGAACCGTATCTCCTGGTCTTACCGCCTCAATATTATAGGCCATCAAAACCAAATAGTCCCGATTTTGCTCTTCTGTTGTGATGATTCCACCATGAAGCAGTTTCATTTTCAACTTCATATCCGCTAACCACGTAACCACTACGCCGACTGGTACATGTTTAAATTTCCATTCTACCCACAAATTGGCTTTCTCTGATTTTAAACCATTTTTCAAGTCGTTTTCAAATAGACTTAAAAACTCTTTTCTTTTGGGATTATCTTCCGGCAACGATTCGTAATGATTTTTAAGAATAACCAACTTTTGAAATAAGGCATACCCCTTCTTTAAGCG
>JBIKIM010000137.1:0-4417 GCA_044361605.1 Bacteroidia bacterium
ACAATTAACAACTAATAAAAACATGCCGTATCCAGAAATGATGGTGGCTCCGATGAGAGCCGAACTAACAAAAAGCGGTTTTACCGAACTTAAAACTGCTGAAGAAGTAAACAATGCCATGAATGGCAATTCCGATACCACTTTAGTGGTAATAAACTCAGTGTGTGGTTGCGCCGCAGGAAGCTGCCGACCCGGAGTATTGCACAGCCTAAAAGGGGATCGCAAACCTGCCAAATTAATGACCGTTTTTGCCGGACAAGAAACCGAAGCGGTTGCCGCCATGCGCACATTCATGTTGCCATTTCCGCCGTCATCTCCAGCCGTGGCCTTGTTCAAAGGGGGCGAATTGGTCCATATTGTAGAACGCCATATGATTGAAGGACGCACCGCAGAAATGCTTGCCGATAACTTAATGGCTGCGTACACCGAGCATTGTTAACCACATGGAAGAAATTCTTTTAAAGTTGAAAAGCGCCTGCGATACCGTAGGCGCTTTTCAGTTAAAACATTGGAATCGGGTTACTGCCGACGCCGTTAACGATAAATCGCTGAATCAATTAGTAAGCTTTGTAGACCAACAAAGTGAACAAATTTTGGTTGAGGCGCTGCTCGCGGCCCTACCCGGAAGTACCATTATAGGGGAAGAGTCGGCCTCTGAGAATCGCGTAATTACCGAATATACCTGGGTGATAGATCCCTTAGACGGGACCACCAATTATTTACACGGACTACCGGTGTTTTCAATTTCTGTGGCCCTTCTGCATCATGGAGAACCCGTTATAGGCATCGTGGATTGTCCGGTTTTGAACGAACGGTTTACGGCAATAAAAGGACAAGGGGCGTATCTCAATGGTACACGCATTCAAGTTGCAACGAACGATTCTTTGTCGCATTCCTTGTTAGCAACAGGTTTTCCTTATCACAATTTTGCTGAAATGCAATCGTATTTGGACGTACTAACCCACTTTATGCATAATACCCGTGGCCTGCGCCGAATGGGTTCTGCAGCGATTGACTTAGCGTATACAGCCTGCGGTCGTTTTGATGGCTTTTTTGAACTCAATTTAAGTCCTTGGGATGTCGCAGCCGGCGTGTTATTGGTACGTGAAGCGGGTGGGGTAGTGACTACCTTCAACGGAGATTCCTCGGTTATTTTTGAGAATCAAATTGTGGCCGCAAGTCAATCCCTATATCCCAAAATGACGGAGGTACTTCAAGGTTCTTTTTAACGACTTCTGTCATGAATTTGTCGCTTTGATGTTTCCCGCGTAATTTGCACTTATGGATTGGGCGTTGGCTGTTATTAAAGGTATAGGTTATGGGCTTTTTTTAGGCGTCATGAGCATAGGCCCTACCTTTTTTGCGCTTATCCAAATGGGCATGCAGGGAGGAAAGTCGGCTGGACTTAGAATGGCCGGAGGTATATTTTTAAGCGATTTACTGGTGGCCTTAGCCTGTTTTTTTGGGCTTGCAGAATTTTTTATTACCCCAGAATTTCAATTGGGATTTTCTGCTTTTGCCGCTTTCGGAATTCTGTTTATGGGCGTTCGTGGGGTACATGTAGGTTATCGTAAATTTTTGCTCAATTTGCATAAGCCTATCAATCACAAAACAAACTTCTTTCAAGGTTTCATAGTGAATTTACTGAATCCCTTTGTTCTAATTCTGTGGGTGGGGATTTTAGGGGCTATTACCGTAGGACACGATTCGCTAACCGAAGACAAATACCTTATTTTGGCAGAAATGCTCGCCATTTTACTTACCGTGTTTAGTTTGGATTTAGGGAAGGTGTATCTGAGCGATTATATCGGAAAGAAACTTAATTTTAGGATTTATTACCATGTAAGTAAGTATATTGGCTATTTGTTAATCGCGATAGGTACGTATTACATGTATCATTTTTTCAAATTATTGGTGCCCGCCTTAAAATAGTCCTTTGACATTCATTGGTATACATATCAATTTCTTGCTGAACCTGGTACTTGCTCTTATCATGTTTGGTTTGGGTATGGGATTGCGCAAAGGAGATTTTCAACAACTGCTGGAACAACCCCGAACCTTGGCGGTAGGGTTGTTTACTCAAATAGTTTTACTGCCCAGTTTAGCGATTGTTTTGGTGGGCATTTTCGATATTTCACCAGCTTTTAAGATAGGAATACTACTTTTATCCGTATGTCCGGGTGGCGTAACCTCTAATTTGGTTAGTTATTTTGCCAAGGGAAATGTGGCCTTAGCCGTATCGTTAACGGTTACCAACGCGGTTATTACTCTTTTTACCATCCCCGTGCTCGTTCATGTTTTCTTGGATTTGTTTTATAATACGCCAGGGACCTATATCGAGTTGCCTTTTTTTGACACGGTATTCAGTATTTTCTTAGTAACCATATTGCCAGCGGTATTGGGAATGTTGGCGCGCCTTCGTTTTGGTCGTAAAATCATGGAAGTGCAAAAAATAGTCAATATTGTATTGCCTATTTTGCTGGTTTCTGTTTTTGCCATTAAGTTCCTTGGAGGGGAGTCTAATGGAGGTACGGCTATGTCGATGGCGGAAATCAGGACATTAACCCCCATCGTGATTGTGTTAAATGTAGGTGCCTTTTTATTGGGTCATGGGGTGGCCGCTATTTTCGGAATGTCGTTTCGTAATGCCAACACTATTGCCATTGAAATTGGATTACATAATACCGCCTTGGCCCTTTTGGTAGCCAGCGAATTCTTAGGCAATTCTGACATGGAAAAACCGGCCTTGGTATATGCCCTGTATTCCTTTTTTATTACCTACGGTTTGTCGATTGCATGGGTGCGTTTTCGGTTAAACCGACTTAAAAAACGGAGTAACTAAACCTATTAAAACCATTCCATTGCATGGGTGCGTTTTCGGTTAAACCGACTTAAAAAACGGAGTAACTAAACCTATTAAAACCATTCCATTGCATGGGTGCGTTTCCGGTTAAACCGACTTAAAAACGGAGTAATTAAATCGGGGTCTATGTCAAGACCCAAGAAGTTGTTTTTTTGCTTGAAAGAAAGCGCTTACCAAATGTTCTATTTCTTTGGGAATTAAATTAACGGCTTGATCTCCTTGCCAATAAATATCTCGAATTTGTGTCGCGGAAATATTGATCAGGGGCGCATCGTACCAAGTAGCGCCAAAGGGTAGGGGTTCCGGAAGTTTTTCATAACCGGGTCTGGCATAAACATGTAAAGGCGCTAATTCCGCTAGCTCTTCTGCGTTTTGCCAAGTATGAAATCCGTGCAGATTGTCGGCCCCCATAATAATGCCAAATTGAATGTCGGGGTATTTTTTACTGAAATGCAATAAGGACTTATATGTAAAGGAGGGTAAACTTAGATGAAATTCATCGTCCTTGCACTGGAAGAAATCATAGGCCTCAATGGCTTTTTGTACCCAAAGCAATCGGGTGTCTGCCGGTATTAAAGTCTCGTTAGATTTATGCGGATTCAGCGGTGAGGGTACAAACCAAACTTGATCAAAATGCGCGTGGTTTTTCATGTACAAGGCCACCTCTATATGTCCGTTGTGTATGGGGTTGAAGGACCCAAAATACAATCCGATTCGGGAACTCATTTTTCGAAGAATTCGTTCACTAAAAAGGTGCAGCGTTGAAACGTATCTTCTAGTATGTCGTTTACTACCACCACATCGTATTGATCTTCGAAGCTTAGCTCGTAACGGGCTTTATTAATGCGTTCGTTCAGTTCGTGTTCGACCTCGGTGCTGCGTTTGATTAAACGCTCCATAAGGACGTCGATACTCGGAGGACGCAGAAAAATAGCCAATGCGCGGTCGCCAAACTCCTTTTTAAGATTGAGCCCGCCTTTTACGTCTACATCAAAAACGACCATTCGATCTTGGTCCCATATTTTACGCACTTCACTCCACAAGGTTCCATATAAAATGCCCTGATAGACCTCCTCGTATTCGAGGAACTCATTATTGCTTATGCGTTCACGGAATTCGCTTTCGGAAAGAAAGTGGTATTCTCGACCGTTTTCTTCCCCAGGGCGGGGCTTGCGTGTGGTGGCACTTACGGAAAATCCCAACCTATCGGAAAGGGTTCCCATAAGATGCTTCACAACCGTGGTTTTACCCGATCCTGAAGGCGCCGAAAATATCAATAACTTTTCCAAACTTTAGCGTAACAAAACTTTTGTGGTGCAAAGGTCGTGGTTTTGTTTCAATTTAACGAGATACATACCCTTAGCTATTTTTTCAGTATTCACCATGAATAAGGCGTTGTTGATCTGTGTAATTGTTTGACTTTGAATGGTTTTTCCTTGTAGGTCAACGATTTCAAGGGTTGCAGGACTTGTGTTTTTTACAAATCTTTCCGGAATATCTATCATAAAATTGCCATCGGATGGATTGGGGTACGCCCGCAGTTCGGTAGTGTAA
>JBIKIM010000138.1:0-4376 GCA_044361605.1 Bacteroidia bacterium
TGGCAGAAGTTCAGACTCAATACCACTATTACAAGGCGATATAACCAGAAATGGCGCAGGGGGAATGTTAATGACTGAGGGCTAATAAATCTCATATTGGCAAACTAATATACGTTTTATTTTTCTTTTGATAGCGTCTACGCTAGCACTTTCACAAGCTCAGTGCATTAGCCTGGAACCCATTGGTGACCTTTTTAGGTTTGTATTTCCTATTGTTTTATCATTTCGGGTTTAATTTGGCTTTTTCAAGCTTGGTTTTTCCAGCCCAACTCCTTTTTCTTAATAGGTTTTGATAAGTAAATTATATCAGCAAGTTACATGTTTGTTGGGGTACATCCCGTAGGGTCCATTTACATCAATGCCGGGTTTGAATATACCCTGCGGTTCAGTTTTAAATCTTGCAACAAACGGCTTACAGGTCGCAAGGTAAACAACCATTGCTGCCCAAAACCAGTAGGAATCCAACTAAATTCTAACTGCCAACAATGCAGGTTACGAGCAACGGAAAATCTTGAACCGTCGAGCATATTGCTTTTTAAGTCGTATCCCGTTTCGTACACTATTTTCCAATTTTCCGTAATCGAAACATCACCAGATATCCGAATTCTATTGGTTGAAATTCGGTTATTGGCCACGGGGCTTTCTGCGTTGTAATTGGCCATATAGGCTAAATTAATATTCCATGGAATATTAAAATCGTAAAAAGTTCCGATTTGATTTTGAATATCTAATAATTCAGGTTCTTCCCCCTGTGTTTTTTTATTGGGTTGGAGTTTTTTAGACGGTGTTTTGCTAAATGTTTTGGCATTAAGGCTGGCATTTAAGTTGATACCAGCACTCCTCAATCGCATTAATTTGCCATTCTCTTGTAGTAAGTAACGATCAATCATCACGCCTGAATTGCTTCTTACATAAGGGCTATAACTCGAATTGGCATTGATCCGTATAATTTTAAATAGTACCGTGTTGAAATTCAATCGTATGTCAGATAATTTTAAACTATCTGCAAAAACGTTATAATTTCCTGATATGTTTAATTGGTCAATTAAGTTGAATTTTTCAGTTTTACTTTTTCCCGTACTATCGGTAGAAATAATTTTTTTACCTTGCAAGTTGTTATTAATTCCAAAACTAATGTTTCCCGATTGGTTTTGGGCAATGCCACCCATAGGGCTATTGCTGAAGAAGTTGTAATTGATCACCCTTCCAGAAGTATCGGTGTAGCGGCGCGTCCAACCTCGGGCAATGGCATCAATATTAGGCGCATAGGAAAGGGCAAACGTAGGCGTAATCGTATGTCTCAAAGCTTGAATTTTACCCCATTTAAGGTCGGTTAGCGTTCCGTATATGTTTGTTTTAGCGCTTGCTGAAAAAGAGTAGCCGTATTGCCTAAAAAAGCCCGTTGTGTCTCTATTGATAACCTTATTGGTGCGGGAATCTATTTCTTGAATTCGTCCATTAAAATGCCAGTTTTCTCGGTAATTTAAACTAGGAGAAATATTTAATATTCCATTAAACATTTTGATATTGGTACTAATGGGAATGTTGTGACTGAGTCCCGATTTAAAATCTTGCAGTGCTTCTTTATATCGCGGTGAAAACAAAATACTGTCTTTGGTTTGAATGACATTGGCCATGTTACCGCTGTAACTTAACCGTAATTGTTGGTACCAACGTTGGTTGCTGCCTGTTTTTGAAGCAAAGGGCGTTAAACTTGAAATACCGACATTGACAGAGGGGAGTTCCAATCTGAAATCGCGCGTTTGGGTATTTTGCGTATGTCGAGCCGCCATCGAGAGGTTGACTTTATTACTAAAAAAGGATTGGCCGTAATTAATACTGCTGGTGAATTGATTGTTGCTAAGTGAATTTAAATCACGACTATTTCTTTGGTTATATCCGGAGGTAACGACATTGATATTTCCCCCTAAGCGTACCCCAGGAAGGTATTTTGGATCCAAGTTGAATTGCGACCGAATGGCAAAGTCATTGGTGCGGCCAAATTGCGGAGCCGTTCGTTCAAAGCCATTGGAGAACCGACTAAATTGTAAGGCTAAATTCCCTTGGAAAACATAGCGCTTCACATATTGAGTCATCATACCCAATCGAAAATCGCCATTTAAATACGCATCTGAATTAATCTGAATGTCGGAGTGTTCGCCCAATCCGATGTAATAGCCAAAGTTTTGTAGGTAAAAGCTTTTATTCAAAGCGTTGAAACCCAAGCTTGGGAACAAAATCCCATCGCGTTGGCCTTTTTTCAAAGGGGCAAGACCGAAGGGTAGGGCAATCGGCGTGGGAATGCCTAAAAACACCAAATTAGCGGCTCCGAATAACGCTTTGTTGTTGGGTATCACTTTTACCTTAGACGTGTTGAGGTAAAAGTGGGGATGATCGGCATCGCAAGTAGTGATTTTTCCTTTAACACCGGTAAAATTCCCATTTGCTTCTTTCAAAACCTTACCCAAATGGATATGGGCCTCCTCTTGAGCTAAGCGCAATCCATACACACGACCTTTTCCCGTATTACTGTTATAGTGCATGCTGTCTGCGGTGTAACTTTCCCCCTCGTCCTTTAATAGGGGCTTATCTCGGTATTGATTTAAGGAATCGACATACCCCTTTGCAAATAATTCTTTAGTTTCTAAGGAAATTCCTATGTGGTAGGACTCTAGGTTTGTTTTTGGGGAATTGATTTTGGCTTGGTTATAGAGGTATACGTATTTTTGGTTGAATAATAATACCATTGAATCTTCCGCTTCGAACGTAACAATTTCGTTAAAGGCGTTTTTTTTGTTTGGAAGGGAATCTAACTCGTCTATTAAAATAGACGTGTCGGCGGTGTTTACGGATGTATCTAGGAGCGTTTGCGCATAGATTGCCGGACAAAAAAGAATCCACAGGGCAATGATGATATGATTTCGGATGCTTTTTGTCATTTATCTAAAACAAAGCACGAATTTCGGCAAGGATATTGATACATCTACAGTAAGTAACCAATATGTACGAAAAACGCAAAAAACAAAGTTCATTTCCTTGGGGTTTAACGCAAAATAAGGCCGTAAAATTTTTCAGCACTTTTTTTGTTGGTGCAATATTAATGTGTTTTATGCCCGCTGCGAAATTTCCGTTACGTAAAATTGATAAGATTCAAACGATAGTTTTAGATGCAGGTCATGGCGGTGAAGATACGGGTGCACCCGGCATTAAAGGGAGTCGGGAATTTCTCGAAAAAGAAGTAACGTTGGATTTAGCATTGCGTTTAGGAAGAATCATTGAGGAGAAAATGCCCGAGGTTCGGGTTTTGTACACCAGAAAGTCGGATAAGTCTGTCAAACTTTGGGAACGCCCTAATTTTGCCAATCGCAACGAAGCGGACCTATTTATAAGTATTCATTGCAATGCCAATAACAATCCCAAAGCCCATGGCAGTGAAACCTATTTCATGGGTTTGCATGTTAACAACGGGAATTTAGATGTGGCCAAGCGCGAGAATGCTGCAATCACTTATGAGGCAGATTATCGGGATAACGATCGCTATGGCGGCTTTGATCCCAATTCTCCTGAAAGTCATATCATTTTTTCATTAGTTCAAAATGCCTATATGAATCAGAGCCTCCGACTTTCTTCTTATGTGGAAACCGAGACGGGTAAAATATCGCAAATTCGCAGTAGGGGAGTTAAACAAGCAGGTTTTTTAGTTCTCTGGAAAACATCCATGCCCTCAATTTTGGTTGAAACAGGTTTTATTACGAATCCTGAAGACCGTAAATATCTCGCCTCTGATGAAGGTAAAAACACCATTGCCAATGGAATTTTCAAAGCGATTGAAAATTACAAGAGTTTTGTAGAGAAAACACCCCAATAAACCCGATACGAACCGATTTGTGTGTTGTTGTGTATGATAGTAAATCATAGCGCAATCATAAATAGTTGGTCATTTTTTCGTCTGAAAACATAAATTTCTTTAGTAATTATTGGAAGTGCGAATACAATTTTGTTCCTTGCGCCTCATAAAACTATAATTAACTCATATGAAATCAAAAATTACTAGATTTAAGAATGTGCTCTTGCTCGGCGCCATGCTTTTGGGATTTTCCCAAGTGGGCCGATTAGACGCACAAACCCCGTGCGGCGGAACTAACGCCTTTGGGTGCGGGGGGCGGTTTAATTACGGAGGTGATGTCACCGATGTAACGGTAAAGAACAGTGCAGGTACCGTTTTAGCTTCCTACAGTGGCTTGGGTTGTACGGGTGCAACCGCCGCTTCGACCAATAGTGGTGTTCGAAACACCGGTAGCGCGTTCGATTTAACAGCGGGTGAAGAAATCACCATCGAAATCACGGGAACGTCTTGGACGACTATCGCGGGTTAC
>JBIKIM010000139.1:0-4372 GCA_044361605.1 Bacteroidia bacterium
AAAAGACCCTGTTTTTTGCGAAACCGATTGTTATCAATCAGGTTCTTCACTTCCTTAAACCAAGGATTCTGGGTGCTTTGTATTTCCTTAACCCTCATTTGATGGCGTATTGAGCCAACTCGATGTTGTTCGATGTCTCAAAAGTAACGACGTAAACACGACCCAAACCATATTCAATAAAATCTTCCCCATCCAAGCTCCAATAAGAGCCGATGCAGAAGCAGGTTGTTGCTTTTTCAACTCCGAAATTGTTAAATCTTTGTCGGCTTCCTTAATAAATTTCACCTGATTAAAAGCCTCAACGGCTTTGTCTATTTGGATTTGTTTCGTTTCGGAAGCCAAACCACTATCAAAATTGTAAAGGATGGCATCCGCGGCTATTGAGAACGTAACCGCTACCACCACTACCCGAAATCCGCTCTTGAACGCACGTAGGTATTTAAAATCGGTTCCCAAAATTTGCTTTTCTGAACGCGCGGCCATAAAAATGGCATACAACAACATCGCAAAGCTGAAAACCATGAACGTACTATCAAAGATATAATACCAATTTCCCGCGAAATAAAACGCGATTTTCGCAGCAAATAGAACCCCTCCCATTAAGGCCCCGTGAAATACCGAGGGCAATTGAAGAAGATCCTTGAACCTATGTTTAAGATCTTTTTTTACGGGTTCGTCTGAATGCGAATCCGGTTCTGTTGGCGTATGTGTGGTTGTCATGAATTAATCATTAAATGGGTGTCACGCACGGCACAGACCAAAGCCCCCCCATTCGAAGGCATCGGTAATTGATTATACGCAATGCTGCCGTTGTGTGGATTCGATACTGAATTATTAATTACGGTAAGATTAACGGGTTCACCCACCGCTAAAATAGGCGATTTAATTCCCAAGAAATCACGATTCCCGTTGGTTAAAGCATTAATTATTAATGGAATTTCCGTTTCTGAAAAAGAGGCATATAAGCGCGCTATAAAATCAACCAAGGTGGCTGCTCCATAATGCGCATAGTCAAATTCTACTTTCTTATTTTCAATATCTTCTGGGGTATGATTGGAACAAATCGCTTGTATGTCGCCATTCAAAACCGCTTGTCGTAATGCAGACCGATCGGCCTCTGTACGCAATGGTGGAAGCACCTTAAAACGCGCATCGAAGTTCGCAATCTCGGCCTCTGTGAAACACAAATTCATCATCGGCACCGCGGCCCAAACCTCAACCCCGTCTAAACGGGCACGCTTGATAATGTCAACCGATTCTTTGCAGGTTACCCCCAATACCCGGAGCGGCACTTTCAACCATTTGGCTAACTCTATATCGGCTAATAAAGCCGACGTTTCCGCAATTCTCGGAATTCCTTTCAATCCTAAATTCACACTCACAGCCCCTTCGTGGATTTGGCCACCCGCAACCCATTTCGGATTAAAAGGATGCACCAAATAAGGAATGCCCAATGAGTAGGCATATTCAATTAATTTCGCCCTAAAACCGTCACTGCCGTGCGCCCGCATTCCATCCGTTTGGGCTACCGTACCGGCAGTAAACATATCGTAAACTTCCGCCATTTCTTTACCTTCACAAGACTCCGAAGCTGCGCCTAAAGGAAGTATTTCTAGGGGGAAATGGGCCGAACGCTGCAACAACGCGGTGATTGAAGTGGCTTTGTCTGGCAAGGGATCAACGCCCGCAAAAACGGCCGACTGGGTAAATCCGGCGTAAATAGACGCCTGAGCAAAACTATCTAAACGTTCTTTCCATTCTGCACCAGGATCGGGCAAAACCGCAAAACTATCACACCAACCCACTGATACAAACCCACCTTGGGCATCAATGATCTGATCGGCATCTAATTTTTGTGAACTTATCTCAGAAATAATACCATCGGCCCACTTGATGGATACCAAAGTTCCGTTTAACGGGTGATTTTTGGCCACCAATACACCATTGGTAATTGCAATTGAAGTAGACATGGAACTGCGAAATTAACGATTTGTTCGCAATACGAATACGCTCAAAATTAGTTCTAACAAAAGCAGCACCAGAATGCCGTAAATCCAAATCAAATTGGTGTTACCGGCAACCGCACTCCCTTGGTTTTGAGCCACCCATTCAGGTGGTACAATACGACTGCAATTTTCAGTCTCAAAAAATGCCTCCGCCGACATTCCTCCATCGGTACGCTGTTCCCCCCGCGGGGCATTCATCGCAACGGTTACAGAATCTGAGCCGTCCGACTTTGCAACTTGTATCCAACCTGCAGGCATCACCGACGCCTCTCCTCCTGCCGTAAAACACAACTGGGCCCGATTTGTTCCCAATGAGGTTCCCCATACTTGGCCCTCTTTTTTTATTTGCACCGCATCTTGCGTGCGGAATCGATCCGCCGCCGGCAAAGGAATCCATTCTTGTCCCCAAAAAGCACAAACCGCTTCCTTGGAAGCGTGCGACGAGAGCAATATCGGTCCCATAACCCCTACAAACCAGGCACTTTTTCTAAAATCGCGCATGCCTTCGGTATAATCCGACAAAAACAACCACAATCGGCCTTCTCCAACTTCCTTTTGAATGAGGAAATCTTTATCGCCAGCGGTAATGAGGATGCGTGACCAATCCCGATTGGTTTCATACGGATATTGATACAAACGATTGAATCGCGGCAACACATTTTTACCATCTAAATAAGTCTCCAAAGAGCTTGAAAAAGGCTCTTGTCGGAAACTCCTAAAATCCAATTCACCGGCTCCGCTGCTGGGTTCGAGGCGTTCCCAACTTCCCCCGTTAAGCAAATTAAACGGCGGCGCCAAATCCGGCAAATACGGCATTACCACACAGATATGACCCAATTTAGCATGGTCCAAGGCCGCCTGTATGTCTGTTTTTTTATTTCCGGAGGAAGCCAACAGAACGACTTGGGCCTGCGCCAAGGTATCGGTGCGCTGCAGGCGATCGCCCAAGGTTTCAAGCAGCCGATCTAAGTCAGATACCGGCCCGTCGGACTGGAGAAAAACCTTAATTTTGGATGCATTTACGCCATGTAGAAACAGCTGATTATCGGGTTCGTAGGCATCTTTGGGTAAGGTCAAGCGCATGCGCGCTACCTCAAACTTCGGCAGGATCAAGGTAAGTTGTACCGAACGCATATCCGGCTCAAAACGCACCGATCTGTTGCCGAAATACCCGTTTTCATCATACAGATTCACGAAAAATTCGGCTTTCTTCCCCGTGAAATTGCGCGAAATCCGGACTTCATAACGACCTTCTAAGGCATCCGAACAATAGGCGGTATCCAAGCTGTAATTGCCGGCACGCTTGATGCCGAAATCCACAAATTGATAGGTCGATTGGCTGTCTATCCAAGGGGTCAAATTCTCATAAATATCGGAATCTAAATCGCTTATCACAAACCAATTTACCGCACTCTTCTTACTCGCAATACGTTCAAATAAGGGAAATAAAGGGCCGTTGATAAGGGGCTTGGAATAATTGCGGACCCGAGTGATTGCCTGAGCCGGCGTTAGTATTTCTTCCGACTGAAACACATTATCGACCCAATAAATGGTACGGGTTTCTGGCAGTTGTTTTAACCAATTTAGTGCCTGAATTTTAGCGCGTTCAATTGGTATTTGACCGAGCGCATCGGCTTCCCACATACTGGGCGACGCATCCCAAATGACACCTAAATTAGCCGTTTGACTGTTTGAATCGGTGGAAACATTTTGACACGTAGGCTGCGCAAAAACCCAAGCGAGCGCAAAAACCAAAAGCAAGCGGTTAGCCAGCAACAGGTAATGTTTGACTTTATTGGTACTTTGGGTTTCCTTCAGGAGTGATACGAGTCGAAAAACTCCGGGAAAATACCGGGTTTGTTGTTTCCGAAATCGAAGAAGATGGACCAATAGCGGCACCAACAACAACAGAAAAACCCATGCGTATTCTGGATGTTGAAAGCGCATCATACATTTAGAAAAGTCCGTTCAAGGTACTTTCTACTTGATTAATGATATAGGATAGATCGTCGGGATTCTCCTGAAAATTCATTTCGTCGGTGTTGAAAATCAATAGAGGTCCCATTTTATAATCGGCGATCCACGCTTCATAGCGCTCATTGAGTCTTTTTAAATAATCCAGGCGTATGGCATCTTCGTAATCGCGGCCTCTCATTTGAATTTGATCTACCAACTTTGGAATTCCAGCCCGCAAGAAGATGAGCAAATCGGGTGGTTCTATTTGTTGTTTGATATTATCGAAGAGCTTGTTGTAATTTTCGAAATCACGTGTGCTCATTAATCCCATAGCATGAAGATTGGGGGCAAATATATAGGCATCTTCATAAATGGTTCGATCTTGAATTACCGTCTTCTCGGCTTTCCTA
>JBIKIM010000140.1:0-4346 GCA_044361605.1 Bacteroidia bacterium
TTTAAAACCTCAGGGGCACTAATGTTTTTAAACTCCAATAATTCTTCATACTGCGGCCTAGTCCAGTCTACTTTAGGCAACTTCGCCGATGCCGTTCCTTTGTTATAGATGCGCAAACTGTCTCTAAATAAATAATCCTTGCCCTTCATTTCCACCCACTGTACTTGCTTTTGTTTGATAACAATACTCGAATATTGGGGTCTTTGAGGGAGCTCCTCCATTTTCTTTTGGGGGATGTCTTCCAGGCCTTTTTTACGGGCATCGACCTTTATGGGCGTCGGTTTTTCTGAAACCCTAGGCGGAATCCTCACTTCTACCGTATCCGATAAATTCAAGGTTCGGATTTTATACGGCCCAGTATGTCCGCATAAATAATTCCCTTCCGATGGCGACACCTTAAAAAGCTTGCTGAATTTCTTTGGTAATCGCGAATTATTGCCCGTTAATTCAACCTTTATAACCCATATAGGCGGCTTCTTGTGATCGTAGCTTCTACTGTCGAAAAACAGGACATAATATTTTTCTTTCAACTTGGGATTAAAGTACCTGTCTACCTCTTTTTTACCGGTAATACGACCAGTTTCACTTGCCCATTCTTGCGCATAAGCAATGGGCTCACCCCCTCCACCTAATAAGGTCAGTGTTAATTGGTCAACCTGTTGCGTATCACCGTCAAGTACCGCTTTAATCACAAACGCTTGCAGATAATCATAACCGCAACGCTGCGCGTGCAAACTGCCTGTTGCACCGGTTAAAACCAATAGCAAAAATCCAAAAAAGTGTTTCATAAAACGCTATATACGGTTTGAAGCACAAAGGTAAATGGAAGATGGTGGCTACTCCTTCACCACCTTCACTATTCCCTCACCCATCGCAGTAGCAACCTTCAAATAATAAATCCCCGAAGCCAATTCTCGCAAATCTATTGTTTTCAGAGGCTTGGATTCCCCATCGGTCCTGCGCACCACCCTACCCTGCACATCCATAACCGCGGTGATATGCGCATTGCCGGATTGACTGGTAAGGGTAAAAATACCGCTGCTTGGATTGGGCACTACCTGAACCGCATCGCCTTCTAAAGCAGCGATTGTATTGCTTTCTGTGGTGCGCAATTGCCACGCGGCACTCCACGGACTTTCCAAACTTCCATTAACCGTTTTCACCCGCCAATAATACGTGGTGCCGCTCTCCAAATGTGTGAAATTCGCAAATCCCGTGGTCGAATTCTTCGTTACTACGTTGCTGTTAAACGTCTGATCAATCGAAATCTCTACCCGATATAAGGTCGAAGGGGTAAATTTCCCCCAAGAGAATAAAACATTCAAAGCCTGATTTTCAGATTTATGAGCAGGCGCTATCAATTGGGGCGCCGGTATACCCGAGTCGGTCGTAAACGTCCAAACCTCACTGAAATCATAAAACTCTGCCCCATCGGAATTGCGTCCGCGCACGCGCCAAAAATAACGGGTATTCGGCTTTAATGACACATTCAATGTGGTTCCTGGGGAAGTCGTTTTGGTAGCATTGCTAAAATCAGCCTTATCGCCATAATGAACGGCATAACTAGCTGCCCCTGAATAGGCTTGCCATTTCAACTGATTGAAAATCTTCTCGTTTCCAGATTGGTTTACCGGACTTGTAAGTGTAGGTGCCCAACGCGGTTTTGTCGTGAAATTCCAAACCGTACTCCATTCGCTGGTATCGGTTGCGTGGAACAATTTCACCCTCCAATAACACTGGGTATTGAATCCCACGATAGCCGGAATCTCCTTAAAATAATGAAAGAACGAATTCGTCTGGGTGTCTTGAACCCTAAAAGCCGTAGCAAAGTTCACTTGGGTATCCAACTCCAACATATATCCCGTAGTTCCTTCAATACTATTCCAATCTAAGCTGTACAAGCTCACATTTTTGAGGTTGTTTCTTGGGATATTCAATTTAACGGGCAGCACTTTGCAAATCCATGTGGCACTCCATTCGCTGGTATCGGTGTCGGTCAAAGCCCTAACTTTCCAATGATAAAGCGGCCTGAATAGCATATTGCTTTTTGTGAATTCCGTACCGTTTACCAACGTATCGACTAACAAAGTTGAATTGAAATTGGCGTTGGTGTCTAAACGTAACTGATACTTAACACCTCCTTTTAATGATTCCCAAGAAAAGGCCGTTTTCGCGCCGGTGCCCAAGAAATTCGAATTGAAGGGTTTTAAGAGTGTGGGCGATTTAACCGTATTAAACGTTTGCGGGGTACTCCAATCAGAGGTATCGCGCTCATGCCAAGCGCGGATGCGCCATAAATATGAGGTAGCAAAGCGAAAGCGCAGGCCTTTAATCAAATGCGATGTTTTGGGTTTAAAATCCGCAATCACCGTATCCAAAAACAAGTCCGAATTGAAATCTTTATTCGCCGTTACTTGTATTTGGAAGCCATCCATGCCTGTGCGGGTAGCAAATTGTAGGCTATCGGTAATCTGAACGACAGAATTGGCATAGGGATATTGGGTATTGGGGAATTTCAAGATATTGATGGTGCGCACCCGCGACCACATACCCGAATCTTTTTTATGAACCGGACGTGCTCGGGCGTAATAAATTCCCCCGAAAAACAAATCATGGGCGGTATCGATTCCCGCTTTACTGAAGAAAACTTGCTTCTCGGAACTGTTAAATTGGGTGGTATTATCAAGCTGTATTTCGTAGGACTCGGTGCCCTCTATTTTGGTACGTACCGAAATGGAAACCATGGGATCGGCAAAATTTTCCGCAACCACAAAATCATTGGCAAATCCTTTGGTGGTAAAACCGCTGTAGGACCAACGGGAAGTATCGTTGGCATTGATGGCCCGCACGCGGTAATGGTAAAAGGTTTCGTACTGCAGATTTCCCACCAAAAAGGGCTCCGGATCGAATTGTTTGGTTCCCTCGAGGGCTATGGTGTCGATCAATAGAGGGGAGTTAAATAACTTATTGGTATCGATTTGCACCTGAAAGGCTTCCTTGAAATTGACACCGGTAAACTCAAAACCAACCTGCACCTCTTGCAGAAAGGCAGTAGTGGGGTATTTGGGCGTAATGGTATCGAAGATGGTAAAGGACCCGGTATCGGTCCACGAAACGGATTGCTTGGGCAAGCCGCGTACCCTCCAATAATAGGTTTCACCGTAGTTGAGGTTTCTTTGGGTATACTCGGTGAAAAAGGACTTGAATGTATCGGGAATGATAACATTTCGAATGGCTTTAGAATTGAACCGTTTGCTGGTATCGATTTGTAATTCAAAACTGTCAAAACCAGCCGCGCGGTAAGCGGAAAGGTATAAAAAGGAGGAATTGACTTTTGTATTTTGTACCGGATAATAGCGCTTAAGAATGGCGGTAGTTTTGAAGTTATTAATGGAAGTCCAATCGGAAGAATCGGTTTTACTGATGGCTTTGACCCTCCAATAATAGATTGTATTGAATTTGAGCTTATTGAGGCCTGTGCGTGTATAATAGGCGTCTCGAACCACTACCACGCGGGTGGCATTCTTCATGGAAGCGTCTTGCGCGTATTCAAATGCGTAGTGGCTGCTGGTGTTTTCCGTTTTCACTTCGAGTTGCAATCCCGTGGGTGCGTCAACGGTGTTATTAACAGGTTTAAAAATGACAGGCGTGGTTAATTTCCCGAAAGAAGGGGTCGTAAAAAGTAAAAAAAGAGCCAAAAGAGTCCCAGAAAAGCCATGGGAATAAAAAATCCTATTCATAAATCAAAGGTAAGAATTTAAAGCAATAGGACGCGGGTGCGGTTGAATTGAAAACCGCACGTAACATAGGCCTCCATAAATCATCACATTTGATACAGCAATAGGACGCAGGTGGGGTTGAATGGTAAAGAGCACGTATTATTAGTCTCTAAAAAACAGGATCTGAATTATTGAACAAACCACCCTCCTTCATCGTTATTGCCGCTGCTGCCGTAAGTTGTACCCAAAAGCGTTTAGCCTTGTAAAACGATTGTCAAATATTTTATATATTTGGCATTATTTATGAAAAAGCTTACTCTCTTAACGTTGCTGCTAATTAACAGTTTATCGCAACTGTGTTCGCAGTCTGAGATCCCGAAACCGAAAGGCTTCATTAACGATTTCACGCAAACCCTAACGCCACAACAAGAAAGAGATTTAGAAAATACTGTTCAAGCCTATTTCAAAAAAAGCGGCATTCAAATCGGACTGGCTGTAGAAGCTACGTTAAACGGATCCAATGAATTTGATAGGTCGATGGAATTGGCAAGAACTTGGGGTATTGGAGCTAAAGACGAAAACCGAGGAATTCTTATTTACATATCCAAGAAAGAACGAAAATACCAT
>JBIKIM010000141.1:0-4337 GCA_044361605.1 Bacteroidia bacterium
AATCATCGTTTCGGTAGTCGGACTTCTTTACCTACGCGCGCTCATCAAAAACAAACAGCATAACCTGCTCATTATCGCGGTAACCTTAGTCTTATCAGGTGCACTAGGCAATATTATCGATTCCGTGTTTTACGGCTGGTATTTTAACGATATCAACGGATATATGGAGACTTGGTTCGAAGGACATGTGGTAGATATGTTTTACGCCCCTCTTTGGGAAGGCATTCTACCCAGCTGGTTGCCCTTTAAAGGCGGCGAACATTTTGTGTTTTTTGCTCCGATATGGAACTTTGCCGACGCCTGTATTACCGTTGGTGTTAGTATTCTGCTCGTCGCACAATCAAAATTCACCCTGCCATCTATCAAAATTATTGGCGGAAAACACGAAAGTATTCCTAGTAATTAATTGCACAAAACGCAAAATGCGCGTTTGAGTACCATCGAAAATGGTAACTTTGCTTTTTTCTATGGAAGCGCACCTAAACGACCAACAGATCCAACGCCGCGAATCACTCAATGAATTGCGCGCCTTGGGAATCGAACCCTTTCCCGCGGCTACTTTTCCCGTAAGCCATACCGCAAAGGAAATTTTAGATGCCTATTCCGAAAAACCGGAAGACTTTCAAAACATATGCGTAGCCGGTCGTTTGATGACCCGTCGCATTATGGGAAAAGCGGCCTTTGCCGTTATCCAAGACAGTACCACACGCCTACAAGTGTATATCGCCCGCGACGAAATCTGTCCGGAGGAAGACAAAACCTGGTACAATACTGTCTTTAAAAAGCTCCTAGATATCGGAGATTTCATCGGCGTTGAAGGGTATATGTTTACCACCAAAACCGGCGAAACCACCCTGCACGCAACCAAACTGACATTCTTGGCTAAATGCCTCAATCCGCTTCCGCTTCCCAAAGAAAAAGACGGGGAAATCTACGACGCATTCACAGATCCTGAATTGAGAGCCCGCATGCGGTACGTCGATTTAGTGGTAAATCCACAGCATAAAGAAACCTTCATAAAACGCAGTAAAATCGTACAATCGCTGCGCAATACATTTAACAATCGCGGCTATATCGAAGTAGAAACTCCAATACTACAAGCCATTCATGGAGGCGCCGCGGCCCGTCCGTTTTCAACCCATCACAACGCGCTCGACATACCGCTATACCTAAGAATAGCGAACGAATTATATTTAAAGCGCCTGATTGTTGGGGGCTTCGACGGGGTGTATGAGTTCGCTAAAAATTTCAGAAACGAAGGCATCGATCGCACCCACAATCCCGAATTTACAGCCCTTGAAATTTATGTGGCTTATAAAGATTATTTCTGGATGATGGATTTCGTAGAAGAAATGTTAGAAACCTGCGCCATGGATGTGAATGGAACCACCGAAGCCAAAATAGGCGAACGCACCATCAATTTTGCACGTCCTTACCAACGGATGACTATGGCCGAATCCATCAAAAAATACGGCAACTTTGATATCGAAGGCAAAACAGAACAAGAATTGGGCGATTACGCCAAAGGCGTAGGCTGCGAAGTCACCAATAAAATGGGAGTAGCCAAACTCATCGATGAAATCTTCGGTGAAGTAGCCGAACCCCACTTGATACAACCCACGTTCATTACCGATTATCCGATTGAAATGAGTCCGTTGACCAAAAAGCACCGCAGCAAGCCCGGATTGGTAGAACGATTCGAACTTTTTGTGAACGGAAAAGAAATAGCCAATGCCTATTCCGAGTTGAACGATCCCGATGATCAGCGCGAACGCTTTTTAGACCAGTTGAAATTAGCCGAACGCGGCGACGACGAAGCCATGGCTATGGACCACGATTTCTTGAGAGCCCTCGAATATGGAATGCCTCCAACCAGTGGATTGGGTATTGGAATTGACCGCCTCACCATGATGCTTACGAATAACGCCTCTATTCAAGAAGTTTTATTCTTCCCTCAAATGAGACCCGAAAAAACATTCAACGGATAAAATCAACCCATGCTCGAAATTTTCGACGAAGAGCGCGCTGTGCTGAATCAACTCATTCACCCCGAATACCTTTCATCGGTGGTCAAAGAATTACAGTTAAGCACACCCGTGATTATCGATATTACCCGCCAGTTGTTACACTACCGCTATATCAAGGCTTTTGATAGCGACCTAAAGCCCCGCCTCGGGGTTGATGTCGATACCATCCTCAATACCCAATTCCAATTAACCGCAAAAGGATTCGAAGCACTCGAATTACCACACTAATTCTATGTAAACTTTTGATCACCCTTTGAAACAACGTGCTGTTTTGGTTATATTTGTAATAATTCAAAAAACCAACAAAAAGCATGTCAGAAACAGCGAAAATCAGCATTGAGGGAAAAGAGTACGAGCTTCCTGTAATTACCGGATCTGAAGGGGAAAAAGCCATTGATATTTCCAAACTTAGAGACCTAACCGGGTATATAACCATAGATCCAGGTTTTAAGAATACAGGGGCTACCACCAGTGGAATTACCTTCCTCGACGGAGAACTTGGAATTCTTCGCCACCGCGGTTACGACATTGAAGATTTAGCAGCCAATTGCTCCTTTTTAGAAGTAACTTACCTCATACTTAACGGCGAACTTCCCACCGCTGACCAATTGAAGGCCTTTGAAACAAACATTTCCGAACATACCCTCGTAAATGAAGGCATGGAAGCCATGTTCAAAGCATTCCCAACCGGTTCACACCCAATGGGACAGCTGTCGAGCATGATATCCTCATTAAGTTTGTATTATCCGAAAGCCTTAAATCCCAACAGACCTGAAGAATCTATACAGCGCACCATCATCCGACTTTTGGCTAAGATGCCGACTATTTGTGCGATGATTTACAAGAAAAGCAAAGGACATCCTTTGGTTTATCCTAAAAACAAACTCGATTATGTTACCAACTATCTGAATATGTCCTTCGGACAGGTTTCAGATCCCGACTATACGCCAGATCCCGTTATCGTTGAAGCGTTTAACAAATTACTCATCTTACACGCCGATCACGAACAAAACTGCTCAGCCAGTACCGTGCGCGTGGTAGGAAGCAGCCAGTCCAACTTATATAGCAGTATTTCTGCCGGTATCAGTGCCCTTTGGGGTCCCCTACACGGTGGTGCCAACCAAGAAGTATTGGAAATGCTCGAAGCCATTAAAAACGACGGCGGCGACGTTCAGAAATACATCAACAAGGCTAAAGACAAAAACGATCCGTTCCGCCTTATGGGCTTCGGTCACCGCGTATACAAGAATTTTGACCCTCGCGCCAAAATCATTAAAAAAGCAGCCGACGACGTTTTAGCTAAATTAGGTGTCAACGATCCTATCTTAGAAATTGCAAAAGAATTGGAAAATGCCGCCCTTAACGATCCCTACTTTATCGAGAAGAAATTATTCCCGAACGTAGATTTCTATTCTGGAATTATTTACCGTGCCTTAGGCTTCCCCGATGAATTCTTTACCGTTCTTTTTGCTTTGGGAAGACTTCCAGGATGGATCAGCCAATGGCAAGAAATGCGCCGCGATAAACAACCTATCGCACGCCCTCGCCAAATCTATACAGGTGCAGCCCCGCGCGCATTTGTCCCTATGAATCAACGCTAAAAACCGCACTTATCGTAAATTATAAAGATTTACCGATTAACTACAAATAAACCATAAGCACCGTTCTATATTTGCGAAGTGAAACGCAAATTGTGGGCGGTGCTTTTTTGTGCGCTTTTAGGAGGAGAATTATTCAGTCAATCGTTTACCCTTAGTGGATTCGTTAAAGACAGTACCTCAGGCGAAACCTTAAAAGGCGCTGTCGTTAAATCCATCAACAATAACCAATCCGCCGTAACTAATAATTACGGTTTTTTTAGCCTTTCACTGAGTAAAGGCAGTCATGAAATTCAAATTTCAGAAGGCGATTACCAACCCCAAACTCGCATCTTTAATATGGTTGCAGATAAAGAATGGAATGCCTTTCTTTTCCCAAATCCAGACGAAATTGGTGAAGTTTCCGTAAGAGCCAAACGGAGCGATAACGTTAGAAAAGTCGATATTTCTACCCAAAGTATCTCCGGGAAAGTCATAAAAAAAATACCCGCATTCTTAGGAGAAGCCGACGTAATCAAAAGCATACAACTATTGCCCGGCGTTTCTACCGTTGGAGAAGGAGCCACCGGTTTTAACGTGCGAGGCGGTTCAATCGACCAAAATTTAGTCCTTATGGACGATGCCCCCGTTTTTAACTCCGCCCACCTATTCGGCTTTTTCAGCATTTTCAATCCCGATGCCGTTAAAGACGTGCAACTTATTAAAGGCGGAA
>JBIKIM010000142.1:0-4335 GCA_044361605.1 Bacteroidia bacterium
GTTATTACCGATGTTTTAGCCAATTGTAAGTCAGAACTCGCAAGCATCGGTCGCGATACCCGTGTGCTGGAAAGCTCTTTGGGAAGCTTCCCACGAATGACCTACGACGAAGCCGTGCGGATTATCAAAGGCGAACAAGACGTTAACGGACAAAATAGCATTAAACTTCTCGAGTCCGAAATGTCCGCCGCCGAAAATCGATTACAAGAAATTGATGCGGATATCGCCGACCGCGAAAGTCAAATTGCTGATGGTGGTTTGAAAAAAGGACAAATCAACTTTTTTACCACTAAAATAAACGAACTCAAACAAGAAAAAAGCGACGTCGAAGAAGACTTGCGCAACATACCACAATGGTTGAACAGCGCACGTAACTTCGAATATGGCAATGATTTCGGTGGTTCGGATGAAACAGTACTCACCAAATTGTTCGACAGACCTGTAATGGTTTACGATTGGCCACATGAAGTGAAAGCCTTTTACCTCAAACGCAATCCTGAAGATATGCGGTTTGCCCGCGGTGTTGACGTTTTAGCACCAGAAGGCTACGGCGAAATCGTTGGCGGTGGCGAACGGGAAACGAACGTGAACAGCCTTATCGAGAAAATACACGAACACCAGTTACCGATGTCGGAATTCGAATGGTACCTCGATTTACGTCGGTTCGGATCGGTTCCCCATTCAGGTTTCGGCCTTGGTTTGGAGCGTGTGGTTACTTGGATCTGTAAACTCAAACACGTGCGCGAATCAATTCCCTTCCCCCGCATGTACGGCCGCCTCACCCCTTAATCCGACTCCCCCTTAATTGAGCGTATTTTCAAAAATGCCCTTGATTACCCCAATTTAATATTTTGTGGGCGCAGCTACATAAATAAATCATAGAAACAGGTGCCCACAAAATTTATTCGACGTTCATCCATTAATTATAAGCTTCTTTGGGTCATAATTTGTCAAGTCATTTCAAAACATGTAATTTCACCACCTTAACGTGTTAGACTTCCACAATCATATTCTACCAGGAATCGATGACGGGTCACCAGATCCAGAAACATCGTTACGTTTGTTGCGCGGCTTAAAGAATTTAGGGTTCGACAGCGTGAAAGCTTCACCACATACCATCGCAGATACGCATCCCAACACACCACAAAGTATCAAAGATGCCTTTGATTTGCTCAACGAATTTTTGAATTCCCAATCGGTTTCGCCGGTTTCTGGTTACGCGTCTGAATATATGATGGACGATATTTTCTTGTCGAACCTGAAAGGTAAAAAACCCTTATTGTGTGTTAAAGATCGTTTTGTATTAGTGGAATTGTCTTATGCCCAAAAACCCGAACATTTGGAAGATTACAGTTTTCAAATGCAAATTGATGGCTACGTACCCATATTAGCGCATCCCGAACGATACGGTTATTACCATAAAAACGCCGAAAGCAATTACGAATATCTCAAAGACTTAGGATTCGATTTTCAATTGAACTTACTGTCTTTAACCCCGTATTACGGAAAAGAAGTTCAAAAAGTGGCTCAAGATTTATTGGAACAGGGCTATTACGATTATGCCTGTACCGATATGCACCACGACCGACATTTAGAGGCCCTCAATTCATTTTTCACAGCCGATAGTCTGCGCGATTTAATGAAGAAATACAAGTTGAAGAATAACGATTTGATTGGCTAATGCTACTTTTGCATCTGTGAAGGTTCTTCCTCAAACCCTGTTCTTAGCCACCGGAAGTAATCAAGGTAATTCCTTTGATACGCTTCAAGAATGTAACCGGCTGATACATGCTACTATGGGTAAAATTCAACACGAATCGCCTATGTATGTAACCAAGGCTTGGGGTAAAACGGACCAACCCGATTTCCTCAATCAAGTTTTGCAGGTTAAAACCTTTTTCACCCCGATGATGGTTTTCCATAAACTTAAACTTATCGAGAGACAATTAGGGAGGGTTCGGTATGAAAAATGGGGTCCGCGCCGTATCGATATCGATATTTTATTCTACGGGAATCAAATAATACATAACGAACACTTACACATTCCACACCCGGAATTACAAAACCGAAACTTCGTGCTCAAACCCTTGTTAGATATTGCTCCAAGTTGGATACATCCTGAACTTAAAAAAGAAATTCGAACTTTATGGAAACAGCGCACGGACCGCTTGGCAATACGACAGATTTAAAGATTTACGGACTTTTTCCTAACGTTTCCTATTTCAAATTTGCGTCGTTACAAGGAAAAATTGCGCTGTTTTCCCATTTAGAACAGGCGCATTATGCGGTATCCGGAGCCAATCAGATTGAAATCTTACGCATTCCATTAACGCACGATTCTAAGAAAAAAAACCAAGCTTTTTGGGAAATATCCTATCAGCATAAGTGGCTGCGCGAACATCAAAATGCCCTAAGAACAGCCTATGGGAAATCCCCGTTTTACGAATATTACGATTACAAAATATGGGATCTTTTGAACCAACAAATACCATCTTTTAAAACCCTTCAGGAGTCGGTAGTGGAATTGCTATTGCCTTGGTTAGGGTTAGAAGAATTGCCGGTTATGGCGATGGATCCCGAAGAAAATAGACACTACTTTCGTTCAATTAAGGATACACCGTATCAAGAATATTCGCAAGTTTTTGAAAACAAATATGGACACCGTAACGATTTGTCCGTATTAGATTTATTATTCAATATTGGTCCCGAGAGTGCCTCTTATTTTAGACATTAAACGGGCATTGGCATGGTAATTGATACGGTAAATGAAACACCATAAAATCATAGTACCATGCTCAAAACTTACCTCTTCATCGCTTTATGCTTTCTTTCTTTTCTCCCAACGCTTGGCCAAAATCAGTTAGATTTACGATCTCCAGACAAACAAAAATATTTCGCGGGTGGCGCAGTGATCGGTGGTGCTTCTTATGCGTTTTTTCACAGCCACTACACCCGCATAGCTACCCGAGAAAACAGGTCAAAAATCCACTTGAAATCTCTTGCGGCCGCAACCGCGACTTCATTTACGGTAGGACTTTTAAAACAGGCATATGATTTAAATACAGCAAAATACAATTATCACGCGGATGATTATGCTCTCGACGTAGCAAGTATATTGCTCGGATCATTAACAATAGGAATTAGCATTCCTCTTATATTTTAGATTTCTAAAATCTGCATTAATTAAATTTCGGCACGTTGAAACCGTAAAGTTAGAATAATCGCAATTGATTTATCAAACCCACATTAATTCGTAAGATTCCGTAATTTTGCTTTAATGTCGGTAATCCGAAAACTCGCCTCACAAACAGCCATTTACGGGTTAAGCACCATGTTGGGGCGCTTCATAAATTACCTCCTCGTTCCCCTTTATACCCGAACCTTAGTCGATGTAGCCGACTACGGTATCGTGGGCGTAATGTTCGGTTATGCCAGTTTAGGAGCGGTACTTTTTGCTTTCGGACTTGAAACCGGCTTCTTTAATTTCGCCCGAAAACAAGAAAAACCCGAACCCGTATTCGCCACCGCCGCCCATTTTTTGTTGCTAACCGGACTCATTTGGATTTTTTTATCCCGTTTTTTCGGTCTCGAAATTATGGCCTTCGTCGGATACCCCCATGCACCCGAATACGCCTTCTGGTTTACTGTAATTTTAGCTTCCGATGCCTTAAGTTCCCTGGCCTTTGCCTATCTCCGCCAACAACAAAAACCTTGGAATTTTGCTTGGGTGCGCCTCTCCAATATCGCCATCAACGTAATTGCCAATCTGTTTTTCTTGGTCTTTCTTCCTTACTGGGGGAAATCTCACGAATGGGCGCAGCAACTCTATTACAGCCAACCGCAGGTTTCGTGGATCTTCATTTCCAACCTCATCGCGAGCACCGTAACCCTATTACTGCTTTTCCCCGTATTGAAATACCTACGCCTCGGCATGGATTTAGACCTGCTTAAACGCATGCTCAAATATTCCTATCCCATTGTATTTATAGGCCTTGCGGGAATGATTAACGAAACCTTCGACCGTATCTTAATCAAATCCCTAATGCCCGATTCCCAGTCCGACTACCAAGTAAGCATTTACTCTGCATTCTATAAATTAAGTATGGTGCTCACCCTGTTTGTTCAAGCCTTCCGATTTGCCGTTGAACCCTACTTTTTCGAACAAGCCAAACAACTAAACCCCCAAGAATCTTATGCGTATGTTATGAAATGGTTCGTGTATGTGGTTGCTATAATTTACCTCGGCACCTTGCTGATCTTACCCTATATCGCCCCCATTTTAATTCAAAATCCCGCCTATTTCGATCATCCCGACGGCATGAAAATCGTGCCCTA
>JBIKIM010000002.1:0-14612 GCA_044361605.1 Bacteroidia bacterium
TATGGTCGATTTATTGCAAGGTATTGCCACTGGAACGCTCAATGATGTTGAGTTTAAGTTAAATTCGTATTCAGCGGCTACGGTATTTGTGGTGTCCAAAGGTTACCCTGGAGAGGTTGTTAAAGGATTGCCAATAACTATGAAATATGACCATTTGCCTGAAGGGGCTTTTGTTTTTCATGCGGGTGTTGCCCGATCAGAGGGTGAATTGGTAACCAATGGCGGTCGTGTTTCAGCGGTAACGGTATTGGATTCAAGTTTACCCGTAGCGTTGCAGAAAGCCTTGGAATTAGCAGAAAACATACAATTTGAAGGAGCTTATTTTCGGTCCGATATAGGTTTAGATTTACTTAACTATGGAAAATAATCCGATACCATTACCCGAAAATTCGCCTGCGAAAAGAGGCACCACTAAGGTCTTGAATTTATTTTTAAGAGGCCTATTGGTTGTATTGCCTGTTGCGTTAACCATCGGTATCTTATTTTGGGTATTAGGACTTTTAGGGAGTTTGCTGCACCTCAATAATTTATCGCCTGGTGCCATCATTATTTATTTGGCAGCGGGTATTGCCGTGATTACCCTGATCGGAAAAGTTACAGAAGGCGTGGTGGCACAACAAGTAATTTCTTTTTTGGAAGGAATTATTGAAAAAGCACCAGGTCTTAGTTGGATTTTTGGAACCACTAAAGACGTTACCAAAGCGTTTGTAGGAAAAGAAAAAAAGTTCACGAAACCTGTAAAAGTAAGAATTACAGAATACCATTGGCGTTTGGGCTTTTTGACACAAGAGGATTTAAGTGAGATTGACATGCCCGATCATTGCACGGTATACTTGCCGATGAGTTACGCCATAACCGGCGAGCTCATAGTGGCAAAAAAAATAGACGTTACCCCCATAGACGCTGATCCCGGAGCGCTTATGAAGTTTATTATGAGCGGAGGAGTAACTGAAATCAAATAATCTGTTTTTATTGGGGATAATTTTTTCAACTCATATTCGTTTAATTTAAAAGGAACCCACGTTATTCGCACCCATATATGATTCATTTGGATATTATCCTACAAGCCGGCGTAGGCGCTGCCGATTCTTCTGCCCTTGCTACCGGAGCTGCGGCCACCGAACATGTTTCGGCGCCTGTATTAGAAATCATGCTTAAAGGAGGCTTTGTAATGGCTCTTTTGGCCTTTGCTTTGATTATCGCCTTGTACTTTATTGTTGAACGGTGGATCTATTTATCCAAGCGTTCGGTATTAGACGACAATTTGATTAACGTAATCAAAGATAATTTGAAAGAAAATAGGCCCGATGCCGCCTTAGCCTATTGTGAACGCACCCCCACGGCTCAAGCTCAGGTTTTAGCTACAGGTTTGCGGTTTTTAGGCAGTAATATGCGGGAAATTGAGAGTGCCATGGAAACCAAAGGCAGTGTTGAATTAAGCGCTATGGAAGGCAATCTGAATTACTTAAGTCTGATTGCACGCGTTGCCCCTATGTTGGGATTTGTAGGAACCATTTGGGGGGTTATCAATATCTTTTATTCTATTTCAACAACCAATGATTTGAGTATTGGTGCCATTTCTGGTGGTTTATATGTAAAAATGGTGGCTTCTTTTGCCGGTTTGGTGGTAGGTATTATCGCGTTTCTTGGATATCAATTGTACATCCGTAAAATTGACCGCTTTGCCGAACGTCTTCAAGAGCAAGGATTGAAACTTATGGAAATATTAGTTAAGTCTAATCAATAATAATCGTATCATGAATCTTAGAAGAAGAGCACGAGAAGAAGCAGAAGTAGATTCGTCATCTTTGAGTGACATCATGTTCTTTTTGCTATTGTTCTTCCTAATAGCGAGTACATTGGCCAATCCCAACGTAATCAAAATTATGTTGCCGAAAGCCAAAACGACCACCACGGTTCAAACCAAACCCTTGATTTTAACCGTGAAGTTCGACGAACGGGATGCCTCCAAATCCACAATATTGTACTTTATTGATAGCGAGAAAGCTCCGCTGCCTTTAAATGAAATTGAGGCCCGCTTAACGGCGGCTCGTGACAATGCGGAGGATCCTGAAAATCCCGAAAGTCGATTGAATGTGGTTTTGCGCTTGGATCGTAACCTTACTGTCCAGCAAATGGTAGATGTAATGGAAATTGGGGCCAATTTGGGTATTCGGATGGTTTTAGCCACCGATAAAACACGGAGTTAACCTCATCTGTATGAGAAAAGTCGGATTTCTGGCCTTTTTTCTTACGGTGTTTCCTGCACTTGTATCTCAATCAGTATCAGACGGTACGCGCGTGCGACGCCTGTCGGTAGACCGGGGTTTCGTAATTCCGCATCATGATGATATGTATCACTTGTACCGTCTTACCTATTCGGTACAATACCAGAACCTTAAAACTGTAACGGACTCAAAATTACGTTTGGGCTATATGGCTTACGGGGCCGATTTGGGCAGTCAAACCTTGGGTTATGCCGCTGCCGCCGCTGTTAATGTAGAACGATCGTTCGGTGCAAGTCGCAATGCCCCCCTTTATATGGGTTTCGCAATGGGTTGGGGTTGGGTAAGTAATCCGTATGAGGGTACCACCAATCCGAGTAATAGGGCAATTGGTTCTGCGGGAAATGCATTTGGTCAGCTGTATTTGGGCGGAGGGTATTCGATTACACCGTCGCTGCGCCTAAATGGAGACATCCGTTTTGCTCATTTTTCAAATGGAGCCTTAAAAGCACCCAATTTGGGCATCAACATGCCTAGTTTTTCTATAGGAATATCTCAAGAAATCAAAGCGGTCAATTGGGTTTCGGGGGAATTCGCAGAACGCCTGTGGTCACCATTTGTATCGTTACGGGCCGGTCGTAAAAGTTTGGATATAGACGATCCTCGGGCTTTCTGGGTGCCTTTAATAGAACTGGGCATGGGTTATCGTGTCGGTAAATCGGCACAGTTGCGACTTACGGTGGCGGCTCATGCAGATCCGTTCTATCGGTTCGAGAAATTCGAGCCCCTAACGCCCTTTACAGCTGCCAATGGTATGGATATGGGAGTGGGAGTGGGATACCACCAAAAGTTTGGTCCTTGGGGAATGTTATTCGATGTGGGATGGTACGTTTACAAGCCTGACAGAGGATACAAAACGCCTTATTTCGAGGCCTTAGGCCTGAGTTACGATTGCTCAAAGCGATGGACTATTCTAAGTCGATTGAAGGCCAATAAAACAACGGCAGACCTTATAGAGTTTGGTTTGGTACATTATTGGGATTGAGGTTGCTAAGAATTACGGGAACGAGGATTAGTAAAGTTCAGTTTCAAGAGCAGCAGAGAATGGGTACGATTGTACTAATCGTGATTGTATGGCGTATAACTAAAATGCGGATTAGTAAAGTTCAGTTTCAAGAGCAGCAGTGAATGGGTACGATTGAATTAATCGTGATCTTGCAACGTATAACTAAAACGTGGATCAGTATAGTTCGGTTCCGATGACATATTTCAAATAAAACCCTGCGCTAAATGCGAATTGTTGTTTTTCTATGTGCCATATAGGTTCGATTCGGAAGTCAAAAACGCACGTTTCCGGAATGATGACTCCCATCCATTGGTAACGGGCCATAATGAAATTACGATAGTTGTCAAACGCAAAAGGATTACCTAATTGTTCGCTTAGAAATAAATTCGGACCAAATGGGGCATGGAATTCTTCGGCATAATAATGAGAAAGCACCCAATTATGCTTAGGGTTTAAGTTAAAGTGTATTTGATTGTACCAGGCATGTCCGTCTTTGAATGAGGTTTGCAGTTGCGGTGAGAAATCTTGCGACCCAAAGACGATACTCTCAAAACGGAGTCGGTTTTTATAATCGTACCGCAATCCTACACTGCCGTTCCATTTGTTCTGTATGGGTTTCCCCACAGATAAAGATTCACCGCCTTGATGGTAAACAAGGCTGCTCATGGGTATCGATATTTGATGGGTTTTGAAGGGTTCGTTGTACAGCTTAAGTCGGGCATTCCAGCCGAAGGAGATGATTTCTTGTTGGGAAATTTGAGATTGTGCCATTTGCCGCCAATCGAGCCATAAATCGGATTCGAATCGGTTTTGCTGGTATCGATATTGAACGCCGTATTCAAGGGGTTGCGTAAGTGCGAGTTCGTAATTATAAAGGGGTTCGTATAATTGGTGGCGGGTGTTTCCGTGCAGCGATCCCAGTACCAACTGATGCGCATCGGAAAAGGCATGTTGAAATTGTATTAGGGGATAAACCTTGGTTTGATTAATGCCGCCAAAGGGTATGTTGAGCATGGCCCCGACGTTTAATTTTGTTTGGTTTTGATTCAGATACCAAGACCTGCCCGTGGTAAGTTGAACTCCGAAGAATGTTTGGCCGGGATTGTGGGCCTCCATGTATTCGTTGTTTTTCAAATAATGTAGGGCTTGAACCCCCCAAACATTAGGTGTGTTTTTAAGGGCCATTGGGTTGGTCCTTTGTTGTGTGAGGGAGCTGTTAATAGGGCTGCTAGACCCATTAAAGATTGCGTTATTCAACTGGGCCCTTACGGGACTGCTGTTTAGGAGAAACAGGAATGCTAAAAAAAAGGGTGTCCTAAACATGGCGCAAAGTACTTAAAATCCGCGGAGTTTTCGAAATTGAACGCGGGCCTCTGATACAAAAAGGGATTGGGTATAGTTCATGATTAACATTTCGTAATTGGCTTGTGCTTTTTGAGGTAGATTTAATTTGAATTGATTCAATTGGGCAAGCTGATACAGGGCATTATCGGCGAGTATGTCTTTGGGATAGATATCAATCAACTTTCCATATAATTCGGCTGCGGTTTCGAATTGCTTTTTCTGTTCAAAAATTTGCGCTTTTAGCAACATGATTTCATCGCCTAATGAATGGCTAGGAAAGTCGCGGGCAATTTGGTTGATATAATATAGGGCGGAATCTGGTTGTTCTTGCCGGTGAAACAAGCGTGCCCGTGAATACCATTCTAAAGCGGTAAAGTTGCTATCGATGCCTAAATTATCGGTAATGCAAAGCGATAATTCCATGGCATCGTTGGCAATAAGTTGGGTGGTAGCGCCTTTTAAAACATCGAGCTGCATGTTGGCCCAATCGTAATCGCCTCGATAAAAGGAGAGTTCGGCCCTCTTGAATTTAGCGGATTGTCCGAGGGGATCGTCTTGATACGCTTTTTCAACTTGGGCTAATAGCAGTTCACTTTGGTATACATTTCCTGTTAGTATGAGTAAATCCGCCAGTGCAATTTTGGCCAGTGCAATTGTTTTTTTGTCGAGATATGGTGCGTTGACGTATTGTTCTAAAATCCCAATAGCGGAATCAGATAAGTTTTTAGATTGGAGTCGTTTGGACCAAATTATTGCCGCGGGCAATGTAGGGTTACTGGGTCCATTTGCTGTGATAAAAGCAAATAATTCCGCATCAAAGTTTTGCGGAAAAGGCACATTTTCTTTTTGAGATTGCTGAAAACTTAGTTCAAACCAACGGGCTTGTGCCTCATAATAATTATAGGCATTTTCGCCCTTTTTGAGGCAATAATCCAAGCATTTTAAAGCGGTTGTTAAATCCCCATTGGAGCTGCACAAATAGGCCAGTTCAAACATACGGTAACCATCCTCTTTTAACCTGAGGTCTAATGATCGTGTATAAACAAACGCTTTCTCCCAATCTTGGAGTTGCACGAATGTCCATTTAAGCCATTCGCTAAGGCCTTGAACTTGTGGAAATTGTCGAATTTTAACCAAAAGCATTTCTTGGAGTGCGGCTATATCGGCGGTATCGGTGATATAGGTATCGAAGATTTGTTTGAGCTGCTCATGTGGGGTATTGGACCGCACAATCATATCTAAATAGCGTTCGAGGGCTTGCAGTCGGTTGCCTTTTTTGAGTTCAAGCAGGGCTATTTCGTTGGTGATTCTTGGATTGGGTCCGAATATATCTTCGGTTTGAATGAGAATATCAATTGCCTCGTCGTTCATATTTCTGTTTTGAAATCGATCGGCTGCTTGAAGGGCGAGTGATATATTATCTTGTGCTTTTTCTAGTATGAGTCGGTAGAGTTTGGAATACGATTTAGATCCGGGTTCTTCAAGGGATTGAATCCAGCATTCGTCGACCATAAATAGGAGGGGGAAGCCGGTTATTTTGGCCATTCTGCGAACGGTCTTCTTTGCGTTTTTAAAGTCTTTAATATTAACTAGGCATTGCAGGTAATTCTCGTAATATTCTGGCTCTTCCGGGCGTTGTTCGTGTAATTCTTCATATAAAAGAGCGGCTTTAAGGTATTCTTGTTTTTCGAATAAGGATCGGGCGAGCCGGGCATTGTCTTGAGCCGAAACGAATGTTGCTTGTCCCAAAAGAAACAACAAAATAAGGAGGCTATTGCGTTGAATCCGGAATATCATGAAGCAAAGAAATCGCTGGGGTCTATTTGTCGTTCGACCATCTGTTTGTACAAACTATCTGTTGTCGCCAATAGTTCGTGGTGGGTTCCATGTTCGGCAATTTGACCTCGTTGCATTACCCAGATTTGATCGGCATTTTTAATGGTACTGAGTCGGTGTGCAATGACCAATGAGGTTCTATTATGCATGAGCTTTTGAAGGGCTTGCTGAACATAGTGTTCGCTTTCGGAGTCGAGGGCAGAAGTGGCTTCGTCGAGAATTAGAAGTTTAGGGTCTCTAAGAATGGCGCGGGCAATGGCAATACGTTGCTTTTGTCCGCCCGATAGTTTCATACCGCGATCGCCTACTAGTGTGTTGAATCCATCAGGGAATTCCTCGATAAAATCTAGGGCAAAGGCATCTTTGGCGGCCTCACGGATGGCGTGATCGGAGGCATCGGGCTTTCCGTAACGGATATTTTCGTAAATGCTTCCCCCGAAAAGGCTAACTTCTTGGGGAACCAAGGCCATTTGGCTTCGGTAATGATGTAAATTGAGGGTAGAAATCGGGGTATTTCCGAGGGTGATTTGACCTTCTTGGGGTTGATAAAATTGATAGAGGAGGGCGGTAAGGGTAGATTTTCCCGATCCGCTTGCCCCAACCAGCGCCGTTGTTTTGCCGGCAATAAGCTCCATATTGATATTTTTTAATACGGTCGACTCTGGGCGGGAGGGATACGCAAAGTGGATGTTCTGGAAGGTAATGGTTTGGTTTATTTCTTGAGTTTGTTCGCTATCGTTGCTTTCGCGGGGGGAATCGATGATGTCGATTACGCGTTCAATGGCGCCGAGTGTTTTTTGTATTTGGACAAATTGTTCGGCCATTCCACCCATAGAGGTACCCACAAATGCGGTTAACAGCATAAAATTAAAGAGCTCGCCGATGGGCATGCGACCGGCTTGCACCATACCCAATCCGAGATAAATTAGCCAAACGATGGCTCCAAATAAACAAATAATGATAAAGGAGCTGAACGCGCCTCGCCAGTAACCGCGTTTAAGGCTTTCGCGTTTAAGAAAATCGGCATTTTCGGTATAGCGGTGGGTTTCGAAGGTTTCGTTACTAAATGCTTTTACGTTAATAATTCCGGAACTGGTTTCTTCTACGATTACATTGTTTTGAGCGGTGATATCTTGGACTTCTTTAGAGATTTTTCGGATAAATTTCCCAAAAAAGAGTGCTACCACCACGACCACAGGAATGCTTGCTAGCATATACAGGGCTAATTCAGAGGAGGTAGTGAAGATGAGGATGATTCCGGCAATCATAACAATTATTTGTCGGAGGAAGAAGGCGAGATTGGTGGTGAACGTATCTTGGATTTGGGCAATATCGGCGCTGAAGCGACTGAGGATTTCGCCCGTTCTGTTTTCTCCAAAAAAGTGCATGTTTTGACTTACAACGGACTTAAAAAGGTCGGTTCGGAGTCCTTTGGTCATGTCTTCGGTTACCCGAACGTATAGAGAAATTCTCAGAAAGCTAAAAACAGCTTGAACGGCGAATAAGATTACAAAATACCCTGCAATTTCTTGAATGCGCTCGGTGCTCGGCGCGGTGCTTACGCCGCCGTCTTTGTAAACAAACACACCGTCCATCATGTTGCCCAATAATTTCGGAAACAGAATGGAGGCGCCTGCGGAAATGGCGAGAAACAAGGTGCCGAGGGCAAAAAGTCCGCGGTTGGGTTTCGACATATATCGGAACAGCCGAACGGATTTTTTTAAATTTTCGCGGTTTAAAGTTACTTTAGGTATTTCACGGTCTGTTTTTCGAGCTGCCATAATCGCAAAAACAAAGTTCGGGAATTTTAATGGGCTTTGGGGGGTATGTTCGGTATTGTTGTTTGAATAGGTAAAAAGCTTCGATAAAATGAAATTTAAAGACTGGTTAGACGTCGTTTTTCCTCGTTATTGTTTGGTATGCGGGAAGTCTGTATTTGAGGCGTACGAAAATTTTCTATGTATTGCGTGTTTTGCCAATTTACCTCTTTTTATTTTTTCTATTGAAGCGGCGAACAATCCAATAATAAAAACCTTTTGGGGTCGCTGTGCAGTTAGTTATGGCGGTGCTTTATTGGTATACCAATCGGGTTCTCCCTATTCGCAGTTGTTTAAGGAAATCAAATACCGCGATCGACCGGATCTAGGACGGTATTTGGGATATAGTTTAGGCCTACAAATGCGGAAACGGCATGCAGAGGCCCTTGCCGAAATAGATGTTTGGATACCGGTGCCGATGACGCGTAAAAAGCTCGCTTCAAGGGGTTATAATCAAGCGGTTTGTATTGCGGAGGGAATGCAATCTAGTTTAGGCATTTGTTTGGAATTGAACGCGTTGGAGCGGATAAAAGACCGCGGATCGCAAACGCGGAAATCTCGAATCGAGCGCTGGCTCAATGCAAAGTCGGTTTATGTTTGTGCCCCTTTAGCGGCCCATGTTAAGCATGTGGCTTTAATCGATGACGTACTTACAACGGGTGCAACAATTGAGGCGTGTGTTGAAGCTATAAGAATGAAAAATGACGTTAAAATATCCGTTTTTGCATTGGGATATACCGAATCTTGATTGTTGAATAGTCAGTTTTATCACATAATAAAGGAACTTCTTGTCCAACTTTTCACAAATGGCGCTTTATTTGGTTATTTTTGTTAATTATCTATATTTTAACATGAAAAGATTTTTACTTGGAATTTGGGTTCTTGTTGCCAGTGCAACCTCCCTGCAAGCGCAACGATCATCGATGTCGGTAAGCGGCGTTTTAATGCCACAATACATGGCTTCTGGTTCTTCAAGCACAGAGCTCATCACTTATACCCGCATGCGCGTGGGCCCTTTCATGCCTAATTCTAATTATAAATACATAGCGCGTTGTTTGGATGCGAGTGAATTGGATTCGTCGGTGTTGCTTGCCGGACACGGTAGTACGATTTATGACGATTTGGGTACGCACCGTCATGTAACCTCGCACTCTTTTTCAAGCGCGGGTGGGCACGATACATTGCGCACGGATTTTATGGGTTTTGCTGAGATTTGGGTTGGATATATTGCAGATGGTACTTCTTTTTTCAAAGACGGGAAGGCCGTATATGCGGGATTAACGACTATTGGGATTACGGGTAGTGATACTATGTACCATTATTCTATGGATTCTATGACTGTTATTTCCTTTGGAACCAACGCCAATAGCAATGAAGGAACGGCTATTTATGGGGAATCTTTTGCCAATGAAGCGCATTATGTTTCTTTATACGACAATGAAAATGCAACCGGAAGGCCGCTTGCCGTAACTACGATTGAAAGTGGTAAATATTCAGGTGCTGCGTTGTCTAATTTGGCTTTTTATTATGCCAATAATGTTTTGCGGAAAGCAAAAATGTGGGGAACCATAATACCTAACGATCTATCCAATGGGGTGAGATCTTTTGTGCGCTGGTCGGCAACGGGTATATTACAGTACAATCAACAAGATGCAAACGGTGTTTGGGGTACAAGTAAAGACACCCGCAATCCCAAAGGAGGTACCTCTTCTATTGTAATTAGTAAGTCGGAAGCTCCATTAATTGCTCCAGAAATTTCATTTGAAGCCAATGCCGGTTACTTTAGTGAAAAAGAAGCCGAAGGCTATGTGGTTATCCAACGTTTATATAGTAACGGACTTTCGCAGTCTGTAGATGTTACCATCACGGGTGGTAGTGCTACAGACAATGTGGATTTCAAGCAGAATTTCAAGAAAACAATTACGTTTGCCCCCGGTGCCGACGCTACTGATACCGTTAAGATTGAAATTTTACAAGATTTAATCGCTGAAGGTACAGAAAATATTTTCTTTAGGGTAGACAATACTCAGAATGCGCTTTTGGGAACCGTTAAAACACACGAATTGGTAATCGTAGACGACGATCAACTTGGGATTTCAATGGGTCGTTCAACTTTGAAGGTAAATGAAAATGCAGGTACCTTGAGTATTGAAGTAAAAACAGACCGCGCCGTGAAAGAGCCTGTGGAGATTACCATGTCGATAAAAAGCAATTCCGACAGCACACGCATTCCACAAGAGTTTTCATTGGGTAGAATCAATACACGTGATACTACTTTCTTTATTGGGAAAACTACGGGTCGCGATTCGGTGAAATTAACGGCATACATCGGTGACGATTTGGTATACGATTGGGATGATAGTATTGTGGTGGTTATCCGCAAGAAAAAAGGATTGGGTACGGTTATTGACAGCACCTGTTTGGTGATAATTAGAGATAATGATGGTCCGTCTACGATTCGCATGGTACGCCCTTCAATAGTGGTATCCGAGTCTGTAAAATCGGTAGCGGTAAAAATATTAGTAGTTGAGAAAAAAGATGCAGGGGCCGATTTTGCGCTTCGCTATTTTACGGCAGAGAGTTCCGCCAAAGCAGGTTTGGACTTGACTTTCAATCCAGTTTCCCAAATTAAAAGTATCGATGCTACGACTCCTGATACCATTGTTTTCAATATTCCTATTATTGAAGACAATGATTACGAGGGAACAGAATATGCAAAATTTGGATTGATCAGTGTATCAAATACGAACATTGTTAAACCGGATACGTTCCGCATTACTATTTTAGACAATGATTTACCTATTTACTCTATTGGTAAAATCAATAAACAAACTAAGACCGATGGTCAGCCAGATTCTTTAAATGTGCGTTGTCGCATACAAGGTGTGGTTTACGGAATAAATACCCGTAGTTCTGGTTTAGGCTTTACAATCAAGGATTATACAGGTGGAATTGGGGTTTTCTCATCGAGTAAAACATTCGGTTATACGGTGAAAGAAGGCGATTCGGTTATGATTCAAGGTACGGTTGGTCAGTTCCAAGGAACGGCTCAATTGGGAGATTTGGATACGGTAATTCGCAGGTTATCAGGTGTTGCGCTGCAGAAGCCACGTTTGGTTACGGCAATTACGGAGTCTGCGGAGTCTGATTTGGTAGAGATGCGTAGGGTTAAATTGGTAGATCCAATTGAATGGCCTGAATCCCCCTTGAATGCCAATGCATGGTCTTATGTTAGAATAGAAGGATCTAACGGTCGTATCGATACCTTATATATAGATGCAGAATCTGATATCGATGGTACACCGACTCCTAAGGGGTATATGAATATTATCGGTATTGGGGTTCAATTCGATAATAGAGCGCCTTATAAAGAAAAATATGTGCTAGCTCCAAGGCGTTTAAGCGACTTTTCAACGGCTACATTACCGGTGATAAGGTTTGAGACAACAACGGCAGAAATTACCGAATTGGCTGATTCATTAGTTATGAATTTACGTGTGGCTCCTACAGATGAAAACTTTAAGGTCAATTTAGTTCAAATTGGAGGTACTGCTGTTTCGCCAAAAGATTTTGACTTTCAAACTCGGACGGTGAATGTGATAAAAAATCAGAATTTTTATGTGTTAAAAGCCAATATTAGCGATGACACTGACCCAGATGGAACTAAAACCTTAGTTTTTGCGCTACGGAATGTAGTAGGTCCTGGTAGCATTGGTGCAGATTCGATATTGAATGTGACTATTCTAGATAACGAAACAAGTCGGGTTAAAACGTTCGCTGATGCCTCTATCCAATTATATCCTAACCCAAGTACAGGAATCTTTTACATACGTGATTTAAAATCACAGATTACAGAAGTAAAAGTGCGTACGCTTGCAGGGGCTACAATTTGGAGTAACTCCAGTCCATTATTGGAAGGGGTTTCTATCCCAGTGGCGTTGAATGCCGAATCCGGTATTTATTTGATTGAAGTTCGCACACAAACAGGTGAGATTTATACGGAAAAAGCCATTATCCGATAAATTAAAGTTGGTTTTATAACGTAAAGAGGCGGCCTTGGCCGCCTCTTTACGTTTATGGCTTCATATTGTGTAAATTTGCTCAGTCTTGAAAGCCGTTTTAAAATTTCTCCGTTATGCAGCCGATCATAAATCGTTGATTGCCGCAAATTTTGTATTCAATTTTTTTTATATCGTTTTCAATTTGCTTTCGTTACTGCTGATTATGCCGGTATTGAAAATATTATTTGGCAAAACAGACGAATCAGCGGTAGTATCCACAGAATCGGTAGGAGTGGGAAAATGGTTTGCTTCGTTTTACGGCACGTTTCTCGACTGGTTTAAAGAGGTAGCGGCGGGTGAACCCTTCCAAGCATTGGCGTACTTAAGTATTGGTTTGGTTGTTATAACCGTATTGAAAAATGCTTCGCGTTTTTTGGCTATGAATTTTATGGTTTTGATTCGAAATCGCAGTATTCGTAAAATGCGATTGGATATTTATCAAAAATGTTTGGATTTGCCTATTGCTTTTTTTAATAATGAACGTAAGGGCGATCTTATTTCTCGGATGAGTAATGATATTAAGGAAATTGAATTTGCCTTGATGGTATCTCTTGAAGCGCTGTATTTCCAACCCTTGAATATTCTGATTTTTATGATTGCGTTGGTGGTATTATCTGCCAAGCTTACCTTATATATATTATTGTTTTTACCCATAACGGCTTTAATAATTGGTGTGATAGGTCGTTCGTTGCGCAAGAAAAGTTCAAAAAACCAAGCGCTATTAGGTCGGGTTATGAGTTCGTTTGAAGAAACATTAGGGGGTATCCGAATCATTAAGGCTTTTAATGCCTCGAAATTCTTTTTTCAGCGGTATAGCGACCAAGACCAAGATTATACCCGTAATAATATTTCGGTTCAAAGGCGCTATGATTTGTCATCCCCCGTAAGTGAAACGGTAGGTATTTCAGTATCGGCTTTGTTATTATGGTTGGGTGGTGGTATGGTGTTCAGGAAAGAATTAGATCCTGAGTTTTTTTTGGGATACTTTGCCATATTTAGTCAGTTAATTCCTCCTTTTAAGGCCTTTTCCAACGCTTTGTATGCCGCGCAAAAGGGAATGGCAAGTTTGGAACGTATACAGGAATTGGTGACGGCTCCGGTTGTGGTAGCCGATCCGGTTGCTCCTGAAGTGCCGAGTTTTGAGCAAACACTGCAGTTTGAAGGGGTTGGTTTTTCTTATTTAGATGGCCATACGGTGCTTAAAAGCATCAATCTCGAAATCAAAAAAGGGGAAACGGTGGCTTTGGTAGGTCCGTCTGGGGCTGGAAAAACAACACTTACCGATCTTGTTGCCCGTTTTTATGATGTTAGTGAGGGCTCAATAAAATTAGATGGCGTTGATATTCGGTCGTTTAGACAAGAAGATTTACGTCAGCTTATCGGTATTGTGAGTCAAGAGAGTATTTTGTTTAACGACAGTATCAAGAACAATGTTGCCTTGGGTAGGCCTGATTTATCGCAAAGTCAAATAGAGGATGCGGCAAGGGCTGCGTATGCCCATGATTTCATTCTCGCCCAAGAAAAGGGATACGATACAGAAATTGGAGAGCGTGGTGGCAAGCTGTCAGGCGGACAAAAACAGCGTTTATCGATTGCGCGTGCTTTATTGAAGGACCCGCAAATTTTAATTTTAGATGAAGCTACGTCCTCTCTCGACAGTCAAAGTGAGAAGGCGGTGCAGCAGGCTTTAGAAACGCTAATGAAGAATCGCACCAGTATTGTTATTGCCCATCGTTTAAGCACGGTTATGCATGCGGATAAGATAGTTGTTTTGGACAAGGGTGAGATTGTAGAGGTGGGAACGCACCAAGAATTGATAGCCAATAAGAAGCTTTATTACAGCTTAATCCAACTTCAGGAACTTCATGCTTAGTTAAGTGTGCATTATTTGATATTTGCGGCTGCATTACCTTAAGATAGGGCATTCTTTAACTTAGTGCCTAATTGGGTTGGGTGTTACTGAATATACGCAGCGTTATTATCATGCGAAAGGGCAATCCCCAACTCAATCCCTAGTTTTATGGGTGTTACTGGATATACGCAGTGTTATTACCATGAGAAAGGGCCCTCTTTGCGGAGGGCCCTAAACTCTATATACGTGTAATTATTAATTAGACCCATCCGTATTTTCCGGAGGGGTATGATTAAAGTCAGCATCATTTACTTCTGAATTATCCGATTTAGGGGCTTCAGGAGCTGTGCTGTTAGAATCTTGGGTGTTATTCTCAGTTGACTCTGTATTTACAGGCGTTTCTTCGGTAGG
>JBIKIM010000143.1:0-4302 GCA_044361605.1 Bacteroidia bacterium
GACGATATATTTGACGCAATTGGGTTATTCTTTTTATCAAACACCCATCGAAGAACGTTTCTATCACCCTGCCTATCATCAGTTAGGCGCCTCGGGTTTTCTAGGTCAAGGATTGGGTATTGTAGGAACGTTGATTATTGCGTTTGGCGTTTGGGGTTACATTTACGCTAAGAAAACCTTAAGATTTGAGAAGTATGTTCGGTTGAAATATTTACTTGAGTTTCATATTTTCTTGTGCACGCTAGGTCCAATTTTGGTTTTGTTTCACACCACATTCAAGTTTGGAGGGTTAATATCAGTCGGGTTTTGGAGTATGGTGGTGGTGGTCTTGAGTGGAATTGTAGGCCGGTATATTTATATCCAGATTCCCAGAACATTAAGCGGGAAAGCCCTTAGCTATGAGGAAATACAAAATGAGCTGAGTCGAAGCTTAATGGAGATACGCCGTTTATTGGTGTCTACTGGTAAAGATGTGTCATTATTATCAGCCGATCTTAAAGGCGTTAGGGCTGAAGATTCGATTGTATTTGACGGATTGAAAAATCAGATTCGCCAAGCGGAAATTGGCGGAAAACCCAAAAGAGAGGCCTTAAAGATTTTGCGAAAAATGCAAATAACGCGTTTTAGAATGCAACGCTTGGATAAAATGCAACGCTTGTTCTCTTATTGGCATATTTTCCATAAGCCTTTTGCGATTATCATGATGGTTATCGTAATCGTGCACATAGCGGTTACGTTGGCAATGGGATATACCTGGATTTTCTGATATGGATATATACGAAATCGCCATATATGGAATTACAGTTGCCTTTATTGCATTCGTGATATTTCGGTATCTCGACCAAGCGAAAAAAATGTCTTTGGCAACCCAGACTAAGGTAGATTTGGCAAAAGCTTCCGGTCGTTTTGAGCCCCTATCGCTATACCCGTATATTGACCCGAAAATTTGTATTGGCAGTGGAGCCTGCGTGAGTGCCTGTCCCGAAAAAGACGTTTTAGGTATCATGAACGGAACAGGAACCCTTATTAACACCACCAGCTGCATCGGTCACGGTGCTTGTTTTCAAGCGTGTCCGGTAGATGCGATTTCGCTAAGAATTGGTACCGAAAAAAGGGGGGTAGAATTGCCCCACGTAAAGCCTAATTACGAAACCAACGTTGATGGTATTTTCATTGCCGGAGAATTGGGTGGAATGGGGCTAATAAAAAATTCAATTGAACAGGGAATTCAGGCAGTAGTGGCGTCAAAAAAACGAATAGATTTGAGTAAAAACATAGTAGAAGGAAGTTTAGATTTGGTAATTATTGGAGCGGGTCCTGCTGGAATAGGGGCAGCGCTCAAAGCCAAAGAACTTGGCCTGCACTATTTGGTATTGGAGCAAGAGAGTCTTGGAGGTACGGTTTTTACCTACCCGAGGGCTAAAATCGTAATGACGCATCCAGTGGATTTGCCCCTGCACGGCCCCGTGAAACTTATAAATACCAATAAACAAGAATTATTGGCCATGTGGGAATTACTGCGCGAGCAATACCAGTTAAACATCAAAGAAAATACCAAAGTAAATTCCATTAATAAACGCGGTGATGGTTTCGTTCTCGAAATTAACGGGGGAAGTCCCATCGAAGCCCGCGCCGTCATATTGGCAATCGGGCGACGTGGAACGCCTCGGAAATTAAACGTTCCGGGCGAGCTGTCAACAAAAGTGGCTTACCGATTATTAGACGCTGAAGCCATAACGGGCGAACGGATTCTGGTGGTTGGAGGGGGAGATTCTGCCGTAGAATCGGCATTGTTATTGATGGATCAAAACGAAGTGTTTCTTTCCTATCGAAAAAATGCGTTTGCTCGAATCAAGGCGCTAAATGAAGAACAAATACAGCGTTCAATTGCGGAAAATCGCGTTTCAGTAATGTTTGAATCTGAAGTGCTAGAAATATCTGACGATAATGTACGTTTGATTCAAAACGGCTCTGAACTTTCACTGCCAAAGATTGATCGGATTTACATATTTGCGGGAGGAGAGCTTCCCACAGATTTTCTCAAGAATGCGGGAATCGAAATGGAATTGGCGGTTAACAAAATAGTCAAAGCGCATTGAGGAAAATTATAAGCATATGGATTTTTTTGGTGTGTATCCTATCGGTGGGGGCTCAGTTTTCTCCTGGTGATTTATCCGAGCCGCATAAAGAATTAGAGGGCCTAAAGAATTGTACCGAATGTCATAGTATTGGAGCCAAAATTGATGAAAATAAATGCTTGAATTGCCACGATAAATTGAAAGCCCGAATTTCCTTAAACAAAGGGTTCCATGTGAGCAAACAAGTTAAAGGAAAGTCCTGCATCTCTTGCCACTCAGAACATCACGGTCGTAAATTTGATGCCCTTCGTTTAGACGAGAAGAAATTCAACCATAACTTAACCGGATATAAATTAGAAGGCGGTCACCAAAAAATTGATTGCCGCGAATGTCATAAGCCTGAATATGTTCAAGACGCTAAACTGAAGAAAAATAAAAAGACGTTTTTAGGACTTCAGCAGAAATGTTTGAGCTGTCATGAGGATTACCATCAAGGTACATTGAAGGAAACGTGTTTGGACTGTCATAGCATGAAAACCTTTGAAACGGCGCCGAAATTTGATCATAATAAGTCAAAATTCCCCCTAAAAGGAGCCCATCAAAAGGTATCGTGTGTAGAATGCCATAAAGTAACCGAGCGTTCCGGTAAGAAATTTCAGCAGTTTGTGGGAATGCCGTTTTCGAAGTGCACCGATTGCCACAAAGATCCGCACGAGAATAAATTCGGACAAAATTGCACGGAATGCCACAATGAATTTTCTTGGCTGAAATTGAAGCCTACTATGGTTTTTGACCATAATAAAACCGGATATCCACTAGAAGGTCTGCACAAAAAAGTAGATTGTAAAGAGTGCCATAAGGAGGGATATTCCAAAAATTTAAAATATGCGTTGTGTACGGATTGCCATGAGGATTACCACGAAAAAGAATTTTTGGACGCGGATAAAAAGGTTACCGATTGTAAAAAATGCCACGATGTGCAGCATAAATTTACCTGGAGTTCTTATGGACTCAAGGAGCACCAGGATTCTAAATATCCGTTAACGGGCGCCCATGAAGCGGTGAGTTGTTTGGAATGCCACAAACCCAATAGTAATAAGAAATGGATGTTTAAGTTGGAATCGCAAACCTGCGTTTCTTGTCATGATAATATTCACGATACGTATTTAGACACGTCGTTTATCCCTGATAATAAATGCGAATCGTGTCATAATACCCAAACATGGGCTGATATTACTTTTGATCATAACAAAACGGATTTCAAATTGGAATTAGAACACGATAAAACATCGTGCCGCGAGTGTCATTTCGCCGATGTAAAGGATGCAAAGGGCAATTTTATTCAGGAGTTTAAAAATAAAGAAGTAACTTGTGTGAGTTGCCATGAGGACGTGCACAAAGCACAATTTTTGGTGGACGGAAGTAACGACTGTTCCCGATGTCATAACGCCGGTAAAAATTGGCCGGTTCCCAATTTTGATCATCAAAAATCGGGATTTCCTTTGGAGGGTAAACATAAGGAAACCCAATGTGTAGATTGCCATAAACCGATTAGGAATTACTTGCCACAGCGCGTAATTTTGTATAAAATTAAACCTTTTGAATGCAGAGACTGTCACAGTTCATAGTGTTTTTTGTGCTTTGCATTCTAAATTCTCATCCGATTTTAGCGCAAACCAATCCCCACGGAGCCGATTTTGTAATCGACTGTAACCAATGTCATAATTCAGGAAGCTGGAACATTTCCCTTACTGATATGAAATTTGATCACAGTCGTGAAACGGGCTTCCCCCTAGAAGGACAGCACGGTAAAATTGATTGTAAAAAATGCCATGAGAAATTGAATTTTAAGGGATTAGGGGAAGCGTGTATTAATTGTCATTTAGATGTTCATGAAATGAGCGTGGGCGACGATTGTAAGCGATGCCACAATGCGAATAATTGGCTTGTCAACGACCTTTCTGAGGTGCATGCGGAGAACGGTTTTTTATTAGAAGGCGCACATGCGGTGGTTTCGTGTGTTGATTGCCATAAATCGGGTAACTCGTTGGTTTGGGATCGTATGTCGGGCAGTTGCTCCGATTGTCATATGAAAGATTACGAAACCACGGCGAGTCCAAGTCACAAAGAGTTGGGCTATAGTACCGATTGTATCGAGTGCCATTCCCCGATGTCACAGGTTTGGAATTCTGAGTTTTTCCATTACTTTTTCCCGTTAACGGGA
>JBIKIM010000003.1:0-14534 GCA_044361605.1 Bacteroidia bacterium
GAGTTTGATGGGTGCTAAAGGATATGACTATGTAAGGGTTAGCTCAAGAAATGGGTACGGGCCTCAATTTATGCATAATAACTTGCAAGTAAATCAAGGCAATGGAACGTTTTCCGATATGGGCTTTATGTATAATGTCGCCCGAACCGATTGGAGCTGGTCTGCCCTATTTTGTGATTTCAATAATGATGCACAACAAGATCTGTTTGTGAGCAACGGTTACTATCGAGACGTTACCGACTTAGATTTTGTAATGTATCAAAATAGGAAAGAACAGAGTAAAGAAGGTAAAATCAACCACGAAGAAGTACTTAAGCTTTTGCCTTTTGAAAAACTCGCTAACTATCTTTTTGAAGGCAGTCCAACCGGGATGCAAAATCGCGCCCAAGATTGGGGTTTAAATGAAACCTCTCTAAGCACCGGGGCCGCTGTGGGCGATTTAGACGGTGATGGACAAATGGATTTGATTGTCTGCAATCAAGGAGAAGAAGCCTTCGTATATAGAAATAAAGGAAATAATCAGCACTTTGTAAACGTTAAGTTAATTTCTGAAAAAAACAAAACAACCGAAGGCGCGAAGATTTGGGTTAAAAATGCAGAATCCGGATATCGTTTGTTTCAAAACTTCAGCCATCGCGGTTATTTAAGTGCGTCCGAACCCCTTTTCCATATTGGCTTAGGCGCCTCTAAAGAAATGCCCAAGGTCTATCTCGAATTGCTATCTGGTGAGATTGGCGAATTGAATTTTGACGAAATCGATAAAACTCATACCATCACCATAGAAAAAATCAAATTTGACACTCAGCTTAAAGACGTAATTTATCAGTCTTTTGCTATAAACCCATACTTTTCGCCCGTTTCAAATGCGCTCAACTTCAAACATACTGATTTAGAAACACCCGACTACAAACGGGAACCCCTCCTTCCCCATCGATTAACAATGCTAGGCCCTGGAATGAGTTCAGGCGATGTTAACAAAGATGGAATAGTCGACATATTTATCGGTGATGGTAATGGAAATGCGAGTTTGTTTTTAGGAACAAAAACAGGAAATTATGTGTTAGGCCCATCTCAATTATGGCGAAGTATTAAAGCCGATATAACAGGTTCCCTGCTATTTGACTCAGACGGCGATGGCGATTTAGATTTGTATGTGGCTATTGGAGGAACCGAATTGTCATGGCCCAATAATGCCTATACCCACCACTTGTATATTAACAACGGATCGGGCATATTCACCGATGCAAGCGCTACATTACCCAATGTAATCGGCAGCTGCAATAGCGTTACATCGGCAGATTACGATCAAGATGGCGATTTAGATTTATTTGTATCCGGTCGTTCACTACCCGGTAATTACCCCAATATTGCCATACGGAGTTATTTACTTAAAAACGAAGGAGGGCGTTTCATCGATGCCACGCAAAGCGATGCTCCGGCCTTGTTTATGCCCGGTATGATTTGTGAAGGGATTTTTACCGACTACAATAACGACAATAAGCCCGACTTAATGCTCGTAGGTGAGTTTACGCCTATCATTTTCATGAAAAACACCGGTGGGAAGTTTGAATTTACCTCTAAAGAAACCCAAACCTTCGATTATTCCGGTTGGTATAACAGCATTTGTCAGCTAGACATGGATAACGATGGCGATATGGATTATGTCGTTTCAAACAAAGGATTGAATAGCTTTGTAAGAGCCCAGAAATCAGAACCGGTGCACATTTATTGGACCGATGTTGATGGCAATGGCCGCACCGATTTCTTTTTAAGTTATACCCAAAATGGCAAACAATATCCGTTATATATATTGGATGAAATGGCTATGGTGCTTCCCAAATATTTTGGAAAAAAATACACCAATTATGCTTCGTTTAGTGGCCGAACTATGGAAGAGATTTTTGGCGATAAATTAAAAGACAACCAAATGTTTGCCAACGAATTTGCCCACCTAGCTCTGATCAATGAAGGGGGTGTGTTTTCGGTCGCTCCGCTCCCGTTTGAATCTCAAAGAGGTCCTTTATGTGGCATGCAGGCTATTGATGTGAACCACGATGGATATCTAGACATAGTGGCTAGCGGCAATAATCAGTACACAAGAGAACAGTTCGGTCCCGACGATGCCCATAACGGCTGTGTTTTATTGAATCAAGGAGGTAAGAAATTTGCATACAAAAACGGCCGCGAGTCTGGCCTTTACTTGCCCGGTGACGGACGGGGAATGGTATTTGCGCAACACAAAGAGTCAACGCGCATTATTTGCACCCAAAACAACAAAAGCACACAGGTTTTTGAGTTAAAAGGAAAAACCAAAACGATTCAATTGGAGCGCGGAGTAATTGATGCCTTCGTATTACTCAAAAATGGATCAAAACGAAAAGTGTCTATCTATCAAGGTGGAGGGTACATGAGCGCTATGCCCATGCAAATTATTGTGGATGAAAATGCCCAATCTGTGCATGTGCGCTATAAAGGCAAAGAAACTTGGGGAATAATCAATATTTCTTTTTGATAAATTTCGACATTGCGTTATATTTGCAGAAATAATTGAGCCATGGCAGTAACTAGATTAAAGAGAAAAGAAGCTAAAAACCGTTCGAAGTCTACAGTGCGCGTTCAGAACATCAAACGCCTAAAAGAATATGCAAAGATTGCCAGTCCATATAAGAATGAGTCTGGTATTGTCCTCGAGGACAAGTAAGAATCAATCTAAACTGAATGATTTTGCCGCTATACCTAAAGTATAGCGGCTTTTCTTTTTATATTTGACGAATATGAAACCAATTCTACGTGTTTTTCTAATTTTTACGTTAATCGGTACTTTTCTAGGTTGTAACCAAACCCCCACAACTGAGAAGGTCATTTTTAATCACGATATACTTTCGGAATGTAACCTAGCCATTCAAAACGCCGTCGTACTAGATGGTATTCCCCCACCAGTAGCCTCAAGACGTTACTTTTATGCGACACTTGCAGCATACGAGGCTGTTTGTCCGTTTGATCCGAACTTGACGTCTACAGTAGGACAGTTTAATGGATTCAAAAGCATACCCAAAATTGATACCGCATTAGGAATTTGCCTAGATCTCGCCGCCTTACAAGCCTATACAAAAACGGCAAGAGACTTGGTTTATAAAGAAGACCCCATTGATGCCTTTTATTCTCAAAAAATAAGTTTTTACAAGGGCAAATTAAACAAGTCTGTTTTTAATCACAGCATTTCTTGGGGAGATTCAATCAGTAAAGCTGTAATCAACTGGGCTAACAAAGATACGTTTGCTCAAATTCGAGGTACCGATTTTTATTTAGCTAAGAACGACGTAGCACTTTGGCAACCCACTCCCAAAGAATTCATTCAAGCCATTGAACCCCAATGGAAGAAAATAAGACCTAGCTTCCTAATATCCGGCCATCAATTTTTTGATAGTTTGCCTAAACCAAGCCCTTACAGCGAAGATAAAAATTCAAACTTCTATGCTATGATGCAAGAAGTATATAAAACGGTCGTAAATGTTGATTCTTTGCAATTACTAACGGCTCGTTACTGGGATGACAATCCGAGTAGCACCGTTCATTATGGTCACGCTACGATTAAGGTATTGAAAGTTTCGCCAGCTGGCCATTGGTTGTCATTATTTTCAACTGTAGCCCGCGAACAAAACTATAATCTTTTTCAATCTGCTGAAGGCATGCTCCGCATGTCTTCGGTTATGTTCGACGGATTTATTGCGGTTTGGGACGCTAAATATATTTACGAATACATTCGCCCTGTTACTGCGATTCAACGACTTATAGATTCCTCTTGGTTGCCCGCCATTGAAACACCCTCATTTCCTGAATATCCTTCGGCACATAGTGTGATATCCTCTGCAGCCGCCACAGTTCTAACCCATCTATTCGGAGAATACGCGTTTACAGATTCTACCGAATTTGAATTCGGATTGGGCGTTCGACACTATAAGAATTTCCGTGAAGCCAGTAACGAAGCATGTATGAGCCGCATTTACGGAGGAATACATTTTCGAGAAGGAATGGAATATGGTAAAAATCTTGGTAATGCAGTAGGGAACTACCACAATCGTCAACTAAAAACACGGCGTAATTAGGGCCAAAGGAGTTACTGCAATTGTAGTTTTTGTTGCTGCAAATTGTGAATCTTAGCTTCAGCGTCGGCCTTTTTTTGGAGTTCTCGATCCACTACCTCAGCAGTAGCATTTCCCATGAATTTTTCATTTTCTAACTTTTTCATGATACCCATTAAAAAGCCTTGAAGGTGTGTCAATTCTTTATCTATTTTGGCAATTTCCTCCTCTTTATTGATTTCGATTTCGAGCTTTACCCACAATTCCATGTTCTTCAACGGAATCATTACAAAATTACCCTCTTCGGTGGTTCCCAATTGCCAACTTACATTCGCCAGTTTTCCAATCATTTCTTTGTAAGTCTCAATCTCGGGCAACGTATTTTTTAACCACACCTCAAATTGGATTTTCGGTGAAATTTGATGCTGGGCTCTCACCCCTCTCAATTCTGTTATTGCTTGTAAAACAATATCTAAATCGCCTTTTGGCGATATTTCAAAATGGGGATAATCCGAAACCACACAAGCCACAGAATCCAGCGCCAATCCTTGGTGAATTTCCTCAGAAATAAAGGGCATGATCGGATGTATCGCTTTCATAAGGGTGTCCATGAATTTTTGGGAAGCCAATAAAGCCTCTTGAGAAATTTTTGATCCGTAAGCCGGCTTTACTCCTTCTAAATAGGTACTACAGAAATCATCCCATACCAATTTATACAAATTCATCAGGGCGTTTGACAATCGAAATTCTTTAAAATGAGTTTCATTTTCGTTAATTACACTTGCCAAACGGGAAGAAAACCATTGGATGGTCTCTTTTTCATAATTTCTGAATTCAGAATCGTCAGACTCCCAGGATTTAATCAATCGAAACGCATTCCATATTTTATTGCAAAAATTTCTACCTTGTTCAATTTGCGATTCATCAAACAAAATATCGTTTCCCGCAGGCGCGCACAACAACATCCCCAAACGCACAGAGTCTGCCCCATGGGAAGCTATTAAATCTAAAGGATCGGGACTATTACCTAAGCTTTTAGACATTTTTCGCCTTAGCTTATCTCGCACTATACCCGTATAATAAACGTTTTTAAAGGGCATTTCTCCACGGTACTCATAACCTGCCATGATCATTCGCGCCACCCAGAAAAACATAATTTCAGGAGCCGTTACCAAATCATTGGTTGGGTAGTAATAAGAAACCTCTTCTTCGGATTCAAATCCATCGAAAACAGAAATAGGCCATAACCAACTGCTAAACCAAGTATCAAGCACATCATCGTCTTGTTTGATTTCTTCAAGAGCAACAGTTTTACGATTATCGCGAAACTTTTGTACCGCTTCTTCTGCATTTTTTGCAACTACGAAAGAACCGTCGGGACCAAAAAAAGCTGGGATTCGATGTCCCCACCACAGTTGTCGAGAAATATTCCAATCTCTTATGTTCTCAATCCAATGTTTATAGGTACTTTTTAACTTCTCTGGGAAGAATTTAATTTCGTCATTCATTACAGCATCCAATACTTGGGGATTTTTATTCATGAATTCCTTCATGTTTAAAAACCATTGGGTGCTAATGCGAGGTTCTACTACGGCATCGGTTCTTTCACTGCAACCTACATTATGGATATAGTCTTCTACCTTAATGAGTAGGTTAGCCTCTTTTAAAGCTATAACCCACTCTTTCCGAGCTTCAAAACGGTCCATCCCGATAAACAATTGTCCTGCTTCAGAAATAGTACCATCCTCGTTTAACGTATCAATAACGGGAAGGTGATGCTTAAGTCCAATTTCATAATCGTGAATATCGTGAGCGGGGGTTACCTTAAGAACACCGGTACCGAATTCAATATCAATATAATCATCCGATATAATAGTCACTTCACGATTAACTAAAGGAACACGGACTTTCTTGCCCAATAAATGGGCATATCTTTCGTCATTGGGATTCACACAAACGGCCACATCTCCTGCTATCGTTTCAGGCCTTGCAGTAGCGATCTCTAAGGTTCCATCAAAATCAACTCCTTCGTATTTTATATAGTAAAGCGCATCTTTTACTTCCTTGAAAATAACTTCCTCATCAGACAAGGTAGTTTTGCCTTGGGGATCCCAATTCACCATACGTGTTCCGCGGTAAATCAGACCTTTCTCGAATAGATCGATAAATACATCTCGCACCGCATCGCTAAGTTTAGATTCCATGGTAAACCGCGTTCTATCCCAATCGCAACTAGCCCCTAATTTCTTCAACTGCTCTAGGATGATACCCCCATACTTTTCTTTCCACTCCCATGCATGTGTTAAAAAATCTTCACGGGTTAAGTCTGTTTTTTCAATTCCCTTTGACTTAAGAAGGTTAACAACTTTGGCTTCTGTAGCGATACTGGCATGATCTGTGCCCGGAACCCAACACGCATTTTTACCTTCCATCCTCGCCTTACGCACCAACACATCTTGAATGGTATTATTGAGCATATGACCCATGTGCAAAACTCCCGTAACATTGGGAGGAGGTATTACCACCGTATACGGTTCTCTATTATCGGGCTTGGAGCTAAAAAACCCATGTTGTAACCAGTATGCATACCATTTATCTTCTATTTCGGAAGGATTGTATTTTGCGGAAATTTCCATTGTTGCAAAGGTACTATTTTTGGCTGTTTTGCCCTAACAACAAAAAAGGGAGTGTTATACAACACCCCCTTTTTTTATACAATCTTATTTCGATTATACACCTGTATCGTGGTATACCGATTCTTCCAAGAACGGATGATTCATCGCTACCAATCCTCTTTTTTGCAATTGGTTGAGCGTCCAATAAATGAACAAGCCCGCAAAGAATAAAAACACACCAATATCAAAAAGACCTATATGAGCACCGGTACCAAAAATACCTGGCATAACCATAAACCATACATCAAAGTAATGACCTACAATCATAATAGATCCAATTACTGGGAAAACCCACTTACTTCTCTTAGCTTTTCTCATTAACAAGAATAAGAAAGGAAGCGCGAAGTTGAGGATAAAGTTCCCCAAGAAAAAGGACTTATAGTTTTCGTATCTAATTTGGTAATACATCATTTCTTCTGGAATGTGTGCGTACCAAATAAGTAAATATTGAAACAACCAGATATATGCCCAGAAAACAGTGAATGCAAACATAAACTTACCCAAGTCGTGTTGGTGTTCCTTGTTTACAAGTGCAAGATGACCTTGTGATTTCAAATAGATTACAAATACCGCGATGAAAGCGATGCTACTCACCCAATGTGTAGCGAAGTTGTAAACTCCGAAAATGGTTGAGTACCAATGAGCATCTACACTCATCATAAATAACCAAGCCAATACAGATATTAAAAAACCAAAAGTAACCAAAAACGCGGCACTGAAACGAATAGATTTCTTAAAATAAGATACATCGCCTTTAGCACCGTTGTCTTCTTTTAGCGAAAGTGCGCGTAAGCGGGTACCAAAGAAATACCAAAGAACGATCAACACAGTTGGGAAAATAAATAACATTTTGGTGTTTAGAAATCCTGACTTACCAGCTAAGACAGCATCGTACCCAACATCACCTGGTTTTAGGCCAAGATGCTCGTAATGTGCCCAATGATAGATATCATCTTTTCCGAAAGCAAGAGCAATTAAAACAACCACAAAAGCTACAGGAATAAAGGTAAACATAGCTTCTGGTACGCGCTTAATCGTAACCGACCATCCGGCATTTGCCGCATATTGAATGGTATACCAGAATAATGCACATAACGAAATCATCGTAAAAAAGTAGCCTGCAACCAATAAGTTAGACCAAATTTTGGTTGTCCAAGGTTTTTCGATGGCATGATATTCGATACGGGGACCAAATGCCTCATTGTATACATTCGTATGCTCGGCATGTGCATCAGCGTGTGCAGCTTCGGCATGAGCTCCTTCAGCGTGCGCAGCTTCTGTATGAGTACCTTCAGCGTGAGCGGCTTCTGTATGAGTTCCTTCAGCGTGCGCAGCTTCGGTATGAGTACCTTCAGCGTGTGCCGTTTCAGTTTGAGTACCTTGAGCGTGTGCCGTTTCTGTATGAGTTCCTTCAGCGTGCGCAGATGTATTCACAGTATCATTCGATTCAACAGCGGTTGCAACAGGATGCTCATGTGTGCTTTCCTTAGTGGTTACTTCCTTAGTTGTTGAATGTGAATTATCTGTATTGTGCGATGTCCCTGTGCGGTCCATCGTCGCGATACCAATTCCTGAGAGAACCACTCCCAAGATCATCATTATCATGGTAAAGCGCTTCGCTTTTGAAGGCATCAAAAACGTTTCTTGTTTAATTTCAATGTGATGTCCGTGTCCCATTTTTTTATTTCTTAGGAATTAGTTTGACATAGTATTAGCAACAGCAAGTGTAGTATCTGCAGTAGATACAGCGCCTTTGCTGCTTAACAATTTAACATATTTTACAATTCTCCACCGATCCATAGGTTCAAGAACAGAGGCATGGCTTCCCATGTTGTTCTTACCATAGGTTAACGTATGGTAAATTTTGCCTTCTTCAAGGTTTTTGATGTAGTCGTCGGTATACCCTTTCCAAGCAGGTTTTAAGGACGCAACTTTTTGGAAAACTTTTCCGTCGTTATTTCCTTCTAAACCATGACAAGCGGTACAATAAATGTTATACATGTATTTACCGCGAGTATCTACTAAATCGATACCTTCAGGTGCTACCACTTGAGTCGCCGCAGCTTCATAACCCTCACCAGTGTTGGCCATAGGATAAATAAACGCTGACTTACCTAGAGCGATGGAACCTGCAACAGGCACTCGCATACTCATTCCATAAGGATTCACAGCAAAGGAATCCGCTTGGTTATAAGGCTCATAACCTTTTGAATAATACATGTCTGGAGCATATTCAAAACCAGTATCGTTTCCTCTGCTAACGCAACCGGAGGATGCGAACAAAACGGCTATTGAGGCTCCTATGATATTTAATTTATTCATCATTACGTTCTATTAAATTACAGTTTGAATACCATGGTGGAACTCACGGGTTTCAACCGCACCTTTTTCTTTCATTAAGTTTATTAGACCCTGCTCATCCATGCCTTCGCATGTTTCAATCGTCATAATCATGCGATCGTCTGTTTGACGGTCATCTAGCAAATCATTCTTAATACCGTGTAACATTCTATTTCTTAGGAAAAAAATGATACCCATTCCATAAGCGGTACACAAGATAGTTCCTTCGAACATTACAGGTATCCAAGATGGAGAAAATCGAACAGGTTTGTTACCTACATTCACGGGCCAATCTTTAACATACATGTACCAAACCATTAAGAACATCAAAGAAAGACCGGTTAAACCGCATAAGAAAGCCACACGTGCCAACCGGCTGCGTTTAACACCCATGATTCTATCGAGACCATGCACTGGATATGGCGTGAAAATGTCGTGAATATGAATTCCTTTATCGACAACTGCTTGCGTAGCTGATAACAGGGCATCTTCATCTTCCCAAACACCAACAAGCATTTTATTGCGGTTTCTTAAACTTAATTTTTTATCTACTAATCCCATAAACGTTTTTATTATTCGCGGTTGCGAAGGATGGTTTTAACTTCAGACATATTGATAACAGGAAGGAACTTCGCGAACAAAAAGAAGCAGGTAAAAAAGATACCGAAAGTACCAAGAAACAACCCTACTTCCGTTAACGATCCTGAGTACATAACCCAACTACTTGGCAAGTAATCGCGGTGCAAAGAGGTAACGATAATAACGAAGCGCTCGAACCACATACCTACGTTCACGACAATACTCATTGTAAAGATAAACCATGGTGTAGTTCTTGCCCACTTGAACCAAAAAACTTGAGGCGCTAATAGGTTACAACTCATCATACTCCAGTACGCCCACCAATAAGGTCCCGTAGCACGGTTGATGAATGCATATTGCTCATATTCGTTAATTGAATACCACGCTATGAAAAACTCTGTTAAATAAGCGATACCAACCAAAGTTCCCGTTACCATGATAATCTTCGTCATAGCCTCAAGATGTCCGATGGTAATGTAGTTCTCATAGTTCATCACTTTTCGAGCAACTACTAATAGAGTAGCAACCATACCAAAACCTGAAAATATAGCCCCAGCAACGAAGTATGGAGGAAATATAGTGGTATGCCAACCCGGTATTACAGAAGTCGCGAAATCGGCAGATACAATCGTGTGTACAGAAAGTACTAAAGGAGTACTTATACCAGCCAAAATCAATGACACCAACTCGTAGCGTGCCCAAGAACGGGTGCTACCTGTCCATCCCATTGAAAAGAAGTTATACCAGAATTTGGCTGTCTTCGTTTTAACCTTATCGCGAATAGTTGCGATATCAGGAATCATACCAATATACCAGAATAACAACGATACACTGAAATAGGTAGAAATCGCAAATACATCCCAAAGTAATGGTGAGTTAAAGTTCACCCACAAGCTTCCGAAAGAGTTCGGCAAGGGTAAAGCCCAATAACCTACCCAAACACGTCCCATGTGAAACACAGGGAACATAGCCGCACAAACTACCGCAAAGATGGTCATTGCCTCCGCTGAACGGTTAATACTCATCCGCCATTTTTGGCGAAACAGTAATAATACCGCTGAAATCAACGTTCCGGCGTGACCAATACCTACCCAAAATACAAAGTTGGTGATATCCCAACCCCACATAACGGATTTATTGATGTTCCAAACCCCTATTCCTGTCCAAACAGTCCAGAATAGGCTAACACCAAATATGCCTAAAAAAATCAATGATAAGGTAAATCCTATTTTCCATGCGCTGGATGGCTGGTTTAAGATAGGACGAGAAATATCTCTGGTAACATCTGCGGCGGTTTTATCGCCCGTTACCAATCTTTCTCTAATTAATGAATCGTGTATCATTCCTTGGGGGTTAAATAGTTTCAGTATTACGAATTTTTGTCATGTACTTCACAGAAGGTTGAACGTTCAATTCATCCAAAACGCTGAATGCGCGCTCATTTCTGTGTAATTTACTTATTTCACTGTCGGCATTGTGAAGGTCACCAAAAACAATGGCATTAGACGGACAAGCGCGTTGACAAGCGGTTTCGATTTGAACCTCTTTCATATTACCTCCCTTACGTTTCACTGTTAATTTTGCCTCTTGGATCCGTTGTACGCAGAACGAACACTTCTCCATAACACCACGGGTACGAACCGTAACGTCTGGATTAATGACCATTTTACCTAGCGGATTATTGAAATGGAAATCAAACTTGTCATTGTCATTATAACGGAACCAGTTGAAGCGACGTACTTTATAGGGACAGTTATTACCACAATATTTCGTTCCGATACAACGGTTATACGTCATCATGTTCAATCCTTCTGACGAATGCGAAGTAGCTAAAACAGGACAAACCGTTTCACATGGGGCTTGTGCACAATGCTGACACATCATAGGTTGATGAATCACACTTACATTTTCCCAATGTTTGAAATCACCTTTGTCAGAAGCATCCACATCTGCGATATCGTTTTCGCGCGTCATTTTTTCCTTATCGGTTACGAAGGAATAATAGCGATCAATACGAATCCAGTGCATTTCACGACGCAAACGAATTTCATCGCGACCAACCACCGGTACGTTGTTTTCAATAGAACAACTTACGATACAAGATCCACAACCGGTACATGCATTTAAGTCAATAGCCATACCCCAAAGGTGATTCGGAGAACCGTCTTTGCGATATTCTGCTTTTTCCCAAATGGTATAGATATGGGGTGCTGACTTCTCATTACCCGAGTTTGGATTCTTTTTCCATGAAGTAAAGGTGCTTTCGCGAACCAAATCACGTCCTTCAATACTGTGATGGGTCTGTGTTTGAGCTAAAACATACTTTTCAGAACCTTTGGTGATTTTAACATCGCCAATTACAACATCACGGGTTGTATTCATAAACGGATAGGCATTTACCCCGATTGGCGCAAATCCTTTTTCAAGACTTCCACCCACTTTACCTGCATGGGTATGGCCATATCCAACGGCTAAGGAAATCGTATTATTGGCTTGTCCAGGTTGAACAAACGCAGGTACATTTTCATATTTAACGCCATTGGCTTCAATATTCACGGTAGAATCTCCATCTAAACCGAGTTTAACCGCAATTGACTTAGGAACAGCCACATAGTTATCCCAACAAACTTTACTAACGGGATCGGGAAGTTCGTATAACCAAGGATTATTGCCTTGTGAACCGTCTTTCACACCAATAGATTGGTACAATACAAGATCATATCCAGCGCTAGCTTGGGCTTTAGTGATCGAGGCCGCCAATGCACTCACGTTGCCCGTGTAAACGGCAATGCCTTCAGTCTTTGGCAATTCTAAACCACCCATTTCGAGTGCCTTTTGGAAAGCCTCAGCACCGACAATCCCTTCCCAATAGCTCTTTACGAACAAGTAGAAAGACGAAGATTCTACTTTTTGCGATAGAATGGCTTTGTTTTTCAAGGCATCTACTTCGTTAGCGGGTAAAGCACCTGCCCAATTGAGCAGAGATTCCTGAGCTTGACGTGTATTGAATACAGGGGAAATTGTTGGTTGGGTAAAATGTATAACTCCTTTTAAAGGTTCAGCATCTGACCAACTCTCTAAGAAATGATTATCAGGTGCAACGTATTGACAAACCGCAGCGGTTTCGTCTTTGGTTGCCGCAAACGATATTGAAAGTTTTGCTTTTGCTATTGCCGCAGCCCACTCTTTGTTTTGGTTGAATACAGGATTGGAACCATAAAATATAACCCCTGATACGCTTCCTGACTTCAAACCTTCAAATGCCGCTTGTACAGCGGTATCGTTTCCTGAAAACTGGTTAGATTGATTGGTTAAATCAATGGTGCTGTTATAATTCTCTAACAACATATTAATAGCATTCACCAACTGTTGGATTTCAGTATTGTTACTTCCAGAAATAACCAACGACTTACCTGCATTCTTTAACAAAAGTTTAGAAGCCTTCTCAATTGAGTTACCAGCCAATTCTGAGTTTGCCGGTACCGGTATTTGAGCCAAACCTTTTGCTTTGGCTAAATAGTTGTAAAGGGTAGCAACGTAAGCAAGTTCTTTTGAAGACTGCATAGGGAAACGGTGATCCGCATTGGTACCTGTCATTGACAAAGTGCTTTCAAATTGGATATGAACACTCATTCCACCCTCAGCACTTGGGCGTCGGTTTTTGGCGTAATCTGCCTGGAATTCAACGGGTGAAATCCAAGTACCTAGGAAATCTGCACCAAAAGATACAATGGCTTTTGCATTTTCGAAGTGATAATGCGGTAAACTGCGCTTATTGAAATCTGTTGCATTGGCCTGTAAAATACCTTGGTAGGATACCGCATCGTAACTAACATGCTCAACGTTTGTATACGTCTCCTTAAACGCTGCGATTGCGCGCAGTGTAGACGGACTATTAATCGTATCGCTTAACAATACGATTTTCTTACCAGTAGCTTTTAAAACGGCAAGTTTTGATTTGATTTCACCATCTAAACTAGACCAATCGGTTACCTCTTCGTTTTTGATCAAAGGATTTGCCAAACGTTCGGTATCGTATAATGAAAGAATGCTAGCTTGACCAGTAGCGCACAAACCTCCTTTTGAAATGACAGAATCTCTACTTCCGTCTAATTTAATCGGACGTCCTTCGCGTACTTTAACCTCAACACCACATCCAACAGTACAACCACCGCAGGTTGAACGGTAATAGCTTGCTACACCAGGCGTGATTTCTTCGGGCTTCACCAAATAGGGCACCGCGTAGCGAACTTTAGTTTTGGAGCACGATGCTAAAGCAACGGCTGTCACGCTAAATCCAAAATACTTTAGGAAATCGCGTCGGTTCGAGTTCAATTCAAATCCTTCATCGGATAGGGCTTGTTCCAAGGGAAGGGCTTCTCCGAATTCGCGTTTTTGGTCGGCCAAAAACTGTGGATCGCGATTGAGCTCCTCCTCTCCTTTCCAATACTTGATATTATTCGACATGTTAGCTGTTTTTTAGTAATGACATTTTGCACACTCCAATCCACCGTTCATAGCAGGCGTGATTTTCACCTTACCATCGGGACCGAAATATTGACTGTGGTTTTGATTCTGTTTTAAATCCTTCTGCGCTTTATCGTGTAATGCCGCATAGTAATTATTATTGGCAACATCGATCCCCGTATTTCTATGACAATCGATACACCAACCCATTTGAAGTGTACTCCATTGTTGAACGACTTCCATTTTTTCTACAGGACCGTGACAGGATTGACATTGTAATTTACCCACTACAACGTGTTGAGAGTGGTTAAAATAGGCATGATCAGGTAAATTGTGTATGCGCACCCAACGAACAGGAGCGGGATTGTCACCGAATTGTTTTCCGGGCAAT
>JBIKIM010000145.1:0-4284 GCA_044361605.1 Bacteroidia bacterium
CTTCCCAACGAGATACGTAATTACTGAAGCTGCCCGGTTTTTAGACAGTTCAATATTATGCGCGGCCGAACCTGTATTGTCCGTATGGCCTGATATCTCAATCACCATTTGCGGATTTTGAACCAATACGCGAATAACTTCTTGAAGTTCCGTGAAACTTTCAGGTTTCAAATCGAATTTATCGACATCGAAGAAAATATTGTTCAAGCGAACCACCTGATTGTCTTTGTACTGTTGCAATTCAGCCAATACTTCATAGGGTTTCCCATCGGTATTGGGTAAAGGCTGGAAGTTTTTAGAGTCAAATAAATAGCCACCGGCTTCGGTTAACAAGGCGTAATTTTTATTGGGCACAATTGGGATCAGAAATTCAGACACCGAGTCTTGGAACCACACATGATCGTTGTTCACGTCGATGAGTCTTACTTTAGCCTTTATTGCTTGACGTGTTTCTTTATCAATGACCTTACCCAATACATAATTAACCGGTAAGGGTTTGAAATAATCGGGTAGGTCCATCGAATAGATATCCATTCCTCCGAAACCACCTGCGCGCATGGAAGCGAAATAGGCCTTATTCCCAAGGGCATCCACATAAAATCCCACGTCATTGGTTTGGGTATTAATACCTAAGCCCAAATTTTCGGGCACGCCCCATTCTCCTGCTTCGTTCATGCGCACCACAAATAAATCGTGTTCGCCAAAGCCCTGATGTCCATCGCTTGCGAAATACAACGTGCGCCCATCATAATGAAGAAATGGCGCTTGTTCACTCTTAGATGTGTTTATTTTGGGACCTAAATTAACGGGTTCCTGCCAAACTCCCTGAATGCGCTTGGCCATCCAAAGATCTTTATCGCCTTGACTTCCTTTTCGACGTGCACTTGAAAAGACAAGCGTATTTCCATCGGCACTAATTGAAGGTTGTGCATCCCAAAATTCGGTATTTATTACTTGGCCCATGTTATTTCTAGGCCCCCATTTATTGCCGTTTAATTCACTATAAAACAAATCACAACTGCCAAAGCCCCCTTGATTACAAACCGTGTAGAACAACCATTGCTTGTCGGCATTCATGTAAACCGCGCTGGTTCCTTCGTTTTCTAACGTATTGATCCTACCTGGGGCAGGAACTGCTTTTGACCATTCTTGATTTTGACGGTAAGAAAAGTAGAAATCTTCTTGTTGATTCACCAAACGAGTAAATACAAAAGTGCTTCCATCTAAACTCATTCCAGGCCAATATTCGCTATTGGCGGAGTTGATTTGGGGACCCATATTTTGGATATTCAAATTGGCCATCATCTTGGAATCTTTTAAAGATAAAGTGGCCCCTGTTTTTAACCGTTCTATTTTCTCGGGAATCGGCGCTTTTGCCGCATGTTGTTTCGGATTAAACCCCTCTGAAATCGGAGCCCCATAATAATCCTCTATCACATTCAAGCAGCGTTCATATTTTTCAATTCTATATAAATAGGAAGCAAAATAATAGTAATTCGCTTGATCCATAGGTTCTGCAATAATTGAGGCTTCATGCGCTTTAATTGCTGCGGGTATATCACCGAGTGTTTCGTTTATTGCGGCTGATAATTGATGATATTGGGCGTCATTAGGACTACACTTTATCGCTTTTTTAATTGTTTTCGCCGCTTTTTTGTAATCCTGCAGCTGAAACTCTTCATAGGCTTTATCTCGATGCTTGTCGCATTTAGATCGCTGTTGCGCGCTCGCACCCAAAGTCCAAGCACCTAGTATTATCCCTAAAAAAAGCTTGATTCTTATTTCCATTTAAACGTTTTTAATGCATGCTGCACATCTTTCCAAAGGAATTCAAAAGCCGGCGCAATGCTATCGGGTTGGGTTTTTTGATTGAAATAAAGGGCCCCACGCAGAAAATGCCGGGTACTGTCGGTGGCGTAAAAGTTCAAATTACTAGCGGTTTGTCCTTCAATATGAAAAACCAAACCGTGTAGATTGGGATTGTAATTTTCAAGAGGATCCTCAATTATATCTTCCGCTTTTTGAATGTGTTTATTCACCAATGACCGGGTATCGGCCACCATAGAATCGTATTGAGCCCAACTACTAAAGGGATAATACGTAAGGTGAAGTGTGGCATCAAACATAGGAAAATGGATGTTATACCAAGACTTATTTACGTTCTGCTTGTCTTCAATAATTGCAGCGTACTTGGGTATTTCAAAACTATACGGCGCTTGTTTAAAGTCAACTATTTGATAGGATTTTTCCGGTAACGACATTCGTGGATACGCATGGGGTTTGGGAACGAAAGAGTCTTCCGAGCCACAAGCCGCAATTAAAACGACCAAACAGAGTCCGAGTATCGGGAAGTTACGCTTCATTTTTTATGACTTTGATTTTTTAGACGTTCTTAGGCGAAGCTTCCTGTACGGTTGTGGTGCCGTTACGCTTCATTTTTTATGACTTTGATTTTTCGGACTTTTTTAGGGTCTGCTTGCTCCACTATAAACTGCAAAAACTGCAAATTTATTTTCTCTCCTCTTTTGGGAATTTTACCAAGATGCTCGGTCATGAAGCCTGCCAAGGTATCGGAATCCAAATGCAGCGCTGCGAAAAAATCACTAGATAGCTCCATTTCCCTAATAAAATCTACCAATAGGCACTTCCCTTCAAAAATGAATACATGTTCATTTACCTGCTCATAGTCGGGAGTTTCGTCGTCGAACTCGTCTTTTAATTCGCCAAAAACCTCTTCCAATAAGTCTTCTAGGGTAACTATTCCTGAGGTTCCACCAAATTCATCCGCCACAATTGCCATGTGTAAACGCTTGTGTTGGAATTCATTTAAGAGGTCATCGATGGCTTTATTTTCCGGAACAAAATACGGAGGATACACCAAATCTTGCCAACGGAAGTCCTCACTTTCATTTAAATGGGGCAACAACGACTTCACATTGAGGACGCCTTTTACGGAATCAAGCGTATCGTCGTATACCGGCATTCTTGAATATCCGTGTTCGCGAATCTGGGTTAAAACTTCCTTGTAGGTCCATGTATTCGACAACGCAACCACATCCATGCGAGAAACCATAATTTGCCGCACTATGGTTTGCGACATGTTCACGATACCTTTTAAGATATCTTTTTCATGATCGGTATCGCCGTTAAATTCGTTGGTAGCTAAATCTATGGCTCGATTAATTTCTTCGGTGGTTACATTGGGTGAGTTGCTTTTGGTATTGCGCTCCAACACCATACCCAAACGCTCCAGCAATGTGGTAAAGGGCCATAAAATCCAAACAAAAAAGAGCATTGGATACGTCATTATTTCCGCAGTTTTTCTGTAGTTTTTTGTAGCATATACTTTGGGCATTACTTCCCCAAAAATGAGGATGATAAGGGTAACGAAAAGGGTGTCAATTAATAATTTAAGCCAAGGAAATTCATCGTTATTGAGGATGATGTCATAGAAAAAAAGCGATGAAATAATAAAGGCAATATTGGCCAAGCTGTTCATTAACAGAATAGTAGCCAATAGTCGTTTTGGATTGGAAATCAACTTCAGAATACGCAGCTGTTGGGGATTTCCATTTTCTGAATAGGCGTCTAAATCAGACTCGCGGTGCGAGAAAAACGCATTTTCTGAGGCCGAGCAAATGGCCGAAATGGCCAAGCACAGCAACATGCCAATAAATATAGCACTGGTAAATCCTAACGGAATTTCTGCCGCTGGTTTAAAAATACCCAACAAGGAGATGGGCAGGGTACTGGAATGTAAAATCTCGTGTATCATGTAAGTTCATCGCCCGGACTAAAGTCAGGGGCTTGTGATCGATTAAAATAACGATCTACCAATTGGTAGGATATCACGCGCACTTTGCGCAACTGCTTTTCAATTCCGTCACTATCAATGTATTTTTCGGTGCGTAATTTACCTTCAATATACAGCACGCAGCCTTTCTTAAAATGCCGCTCTGCATCTAATGCTTGTTGGTCCCACATTTCCAAATAATGCCATTCGGTGCTCTCCATACGTTGACCGTCTTTAAGGTATGATTCGTTAGTGGCCAAGGATATATTGGCGACTACCCGACCGCTATCTAGCTTGCGAATAACGGGATCTTTCCCGAGACGTCCCATAAGAATTACTTTGTTAATCATAACGTTACCTTCTGATGATAATCTGTTTCAATTTTGGTTAAAGGGAAACGAAATTACGCATTAACTTGTGTAATGGGAAACTTTTTAATTCATCAAAACGGACCCATTTACCTAGGGTATTTAAGGACTCTGTTTTAGCCT
>JBIKIM010000147.1:0-4252 GCA_044361605.1 Bacteroidia bacterium
CTAGGCGGACTTTCCCTAGTTATTTATGTTTTTGTGTACACCCCAATGAAACAGGTTAGTCCTATGGCGGTTATGATTGGTGCCATTCCCGGGGCATTGCCTCCATGGATTGGGTATGCTGCGATTATTCCTCGTTTGGATGAGCTCGGTTTGATATTGTTTTTGATTCAATTTTTTTGGCAATTTCCCCATTTTTGGGCCATTGCATGGATGCTGCACGACGATTATCAGAAGGCCGGATATTGGCTACTTCCTTCTAAGTCGGGTCGTGATAAACGCAGTGCGTATCAAGTGTTGATTTACACGGTGATTTTAATTATGGTGAGTATGATGCCGTTGATGTATGGAATCGCCAGTATAAAGGCCATTTCGGTGATATTGCCTTTAGGGTTGTTCTTTTTGTTTAAAGCTTATCGATTATTTGTTACTTTGGAAGTTTCTGAGGCAAAGAAATTGCTTTACGCTTCGTTTTTGTACACGCCTATTGTATTTTTGAGCTATATTCTATTTTAAAATTTATGCCTAAAACCAAAATAAAAGATCCCATACCGGCAGTGCCACCCGCACGGTTGAATATGTGGTTGTTCATGGTGTCGAGTTCGATGCTGTTTGCTGCCACCGTAAGTGCGTTTATCGTGCACCGACCTGATGCTCAGAGTCGCCAAGCTTGGACGGCTTTTGACTTGCCGATTTTTTTCCTATACTCTACGATTATTGTGGTTTTAAGTTCGGTAACCATGTTTTATGCGCAAAAAAGTGCCAAAACAGATGAATTATCTGCCAATAAGAATTTTTTACTACTCACCACCGTATTGGGGATCGCATTTTGCGTTTCGCAATATTTGGGTTGGCAACAGATGGTTCGTTTGGATTTGACGTTTGTGAATTCAAGGCCTGAAGATATAAGTGCTTCGTATGTATGGGTGATAACGGTTCTTCACTTTGTACATATTTTAGGGGGAATTGGTCTGTTGATTGCAACGTGGATTCAAGCGCTTCGGTTGAATGTGCACAAAAAGAGCCTCGGACTTATGACAATAACACATACTTATTGGCATTTTGTTGGAGTTTTGTGGATTTTCTTGTATTTATTCCTTTATTTCGCAGAGTAGTAATTTAACCCAATGGCAAATCATCAAACAGCAACTTACGAGAAACAGCCCGTTTGGGCAGGAGGTCGTTCTCCTTTTAACGTGAGTTACGGAAAATTAATGATGTGGATCTTCCTTTTATCGGATGCATTTACGTTTTCAACCTTATTGGTACAGTATGGCGCTCAGCGTTTTAGTAATGTAGAATCTGCGGTTACGACCAAATGGCCTGATCCTGCATCGATTTTTAACCATTTCCCCTTAATGCACGGTTTTCATTTGCCCTTGCTTTTCGTAAGTGTAATGACGTTCATTTTGATCGCCAGTTCGGTAACGATGGTTTTGGCAGTAGAAGCCGGACATCGCAATTCGAAAAAAGAAGTTCAGAAATATATGCTGTATACCATCGTGGGTGGAGCTGCCTTTTTAGGCTGTCAAGCTTGGGAATGGGCTACGTTTATCCATGAGGGCGCTCGCTTAGATTCAAATATGTTTGGAATTACCGATCAAGGATACAAACACTTATCGAGTGTGGGTTTTGGAGATCATTTTGAGTGGGAGAAAGGGGATCGTACATTCGGACCCGTTCCTTTTGCTGCTTTGTTCTTTATTGTTACAGGTTTTCACGGATTCCACGTATTTTCAGGAGTCGTAATTAATGTGGTGGTTTACATAATGACGGTACGCGGTGTATTTGAGCGTCGTGGACACTATGAAATGATTGAAAAAGCCGGTTTATATTGGCATTTCGTAGATTTAGTATGGGTGTTTGTTTTTACTTTTTTCTATTTAATCTAATACATTTAAATTAACAACTATGGAATTTTACTCTAAGCCCGGTGAATACGATCCTATCAACTACGTTCCTCACACGGAAAGTCATGGCACAGCCGAACTTTGGAAAACATTTTGGATACTGCTTGGGATTACCATCTTAGATTTTGTGATCTATTTTGTTTTGGGTCCTTCTGGAGTGCGTAATTTTATCTTTATTTTCTTCGGTATCGTGAAAGCGTATTACATCGTGGGTGCTTTCATGCACTTAAAATACGAGCGGATCAATTTGGCTTTAATCATATTGGTGCCAACTATTTTTATATTAGGTTTGATAGCGGGTCTACTCCATGAGGGGAACGCAATAAGTCAAGTTAAGTAATAATGTTGGCTAAAAAGGGATATTTCAAAAGGGCTGCATTAGCGGCCCTTATTATTTTGCCCAGTTTAGGGATTTTCTTTTGGGCAAAAGCGACTTGGGTGCATCAGGAGTTGCCTTACATTGGAGAACGCTATTACTCAACTGAACAAAAAGATACGGTTTACCATACCGTTGGTGACTTTATACTGTTTAATCAGCACGGCAAAAAAATTACGTTTCAAGACTTTGATAACAGTATCGTAGTTGCCAATATATTCTTCGCCTCTTGCCCAGAAGTTTGTCCTGAAATGAACAAACAAGTGCAAGTCATAGCGGAAGAATATATCAATGAGCCTCAAGTTAAATTCTTAACGGTAACCATTGATCCCGAATCGGATTCGGTTCCGGTTATTATGGAATATTCGAAGTACTACAAAGCAGATTTATATAAGCGCACGTTTGCAACAGGTAATAAAACCGAGATATACGATTGGGCTATCAATGATTTATTATTGGCTACCGAACAGCGGGGCGCGGATTTTATTCACGACGATCGCATCGTTATCATTGACAAAGCGCATCACATTAGGTCTATTCTTCCAACACGGGCGCCTACGAACCGTGAAAAAATGGAAATGATACGCCGGATTAAAGACGACATTGAAAATCTAAAATATGAATACCGTAAGCAGCAAACCCTGGATTAGCGATAAAGCCTTCTTTTGGCTTGTTGTAGCGCTTTCAACTACTGTTCCCGCCTTAGTAACACTATTGCGTTATTTGCCCGATGAAATGCGCCCTACGGCTGAATTTGCGCGTGCATTGCCAAAGCTGAATGCCTACATCAATTCGGCAGTTTCTATTTGCTTGGTATTGGGCGTCTATTTTATTAAGTCAAAAAAAAACAAAGCGACCCATCAAAAATTCATGTTAAGTGCATTCGTGCTTTCAACCTTGTTTTTGCTAAGCTATGTTACCTACCATTATACGGTACCACATGTGCCTTTTTGTAAAGACGGTCTGATTAAAACGGTTTACTTGGTAATACTTTTTACGCATATTGTACTTGCGGCGCTTATCATGCCGATGATTTTGTATACCATGTACTTTTCTTCTGTTGGGAAGTTTGAACGTCATAAAAAATTGGCCCGATACACGTTTCCGTTGTGGTTATACGTATCCGTAACCGGAGTTGTTGTATATTTGTTATTGTCGCCTTGTTTAAGCTAGTATTATGAAAAAACGTTTGTTTCTATCGCTGTTGAGTTTGTTGTTTGTGGGATTGTCGTGGTCTCAGTGCCCGATGTGTAAAACGGCGCTAACGAGCGGTCGTGCAACAGGTAAGAATAAATACGAACGTCAGGTAGGTGATGGTATTAACAAAGGCATTCTTTTTTTAATGTCGGTACCTTATGTACTTGTTGCAGGGGCTGGATTTGCCTTTTACCAATCCAATCTTAAGAAGAAGGTCAAACGATAATGGCGGCACCTAAGCGTGCGGGCATTGTACCGTTCATTCGCGCACGTTGTCCGCGTTGTGGAAAAGGCGATGTTTTTCTTAATAAAGTCATGTCGTTTAAGAAGTTTTCAGATACCCATGAGGAATGTCCGAAGTGTGGGCTAAAATATGAGCCAGAAACAGGATTTTTCGTGGGTGCGATGTACTGGACCTATGCGTTACTGGTTGGATTGACGGTGGTGATGTCGGTCGCATTATATCAAGTGGATTTATTTGATGAGGCGGTATACATCATTCCTGCGTTGATTATTTTTCTGCTACCTTGGGTATTTAGAACCGGACGATTGCTTATGTTATACGTGGTTTATCCTGTCATGTATAAGAAATTGTTCTTTGGGTCTACCGAGGATGATGATTTTTCTTAGTTAGAGTAGTTTAGCATAAAAAAAGGGGCTGTTTGTACAACAGCCCCTACTCAGAATAACCCTAGAAAAGAGATTTCAAATTATTTACTTTTAGCCGCGGTAGGCGTTTCTGGTGCTTCAGAATCATCTAAGGGTTCTGGTT
>JBIKIM010000148.1:0-4230 GCA_044361605.1 Bacteroidia bacterium
GTCATCAAAAGGAGAAGCAGATCCGGGTTTGTCATAAATATCGCCTGCAGAATTCATTTTAGACGGCATTACCTTGGTTTGAACGGTTGTATCTGGGGTGTACCCGTATTCTGGATTTTTTTGGCGGATCATATCGCGTTCAAAGTGATCTAAATCTTGAAATTTAGAAAATTCCCCGATGAATTTACAAAAAGCAGAACCCACCGTACCGTGTCGGTTTTTCGCAATAATAACTTCGGTAAGTCCTTTTATATCGGCATCTAAACTGTCACCGCTGGATTGATTGTCATTATCCATTCCCATTTTCTCATAGTACTCATGTCGGTATAAGAACATAACCATATCGGCATCTTGTTCGATAGAGCCCGATTCACGAAGGTCGGAGAGTTGCGGACGTTTATTGGAACGTTTTTCTACCTCTCGACTGAGCTGTGCGAGTGCAATTACTGGGATATTGAGGTCTTTGGCAAGGGCTTTTAGCGATCGTGAAATGAACGCAATTTCTTGTTCGCGGTTGCCTTGAGATTTGATATCGGCTCTGAGCAGCTGCAGGTAATCCACCACAACCATATCGAGTCCTTGTTGTGAGGCAATCCGTCGGCATTTGGCATTCAAGTCAAAAATATTCAGCTGTGGGGTATCGTCGATGTAAATCTTGGCGTTTCCCAAAACAATGGTTTGATTTTGTAAGCGGATCCATTCTTCTTCGTTTAAGCTACTCTTTTTAATTTTATCGCCTGAAACTTGCGCTTCTGATGAAATTAATCGGTTAACTAACTGAATGTCCGCCATTTCTAATGAAAAAACCATCACGCTCTTCTTGTGGTCGATGGCGGCATTTCGCACCAAACTTAAGGCAAATGCGGTTTTACCCATCGCAGGTCGCGCCGCTAAAATGACCAAATCGGAAGGCTGCCAGCCCCCGTTTATGCGATCGATATCGCTGAAACCCGAAGCCACACCGGTGATGCCGTTGTTTTCGCTGTTCATGCGGGCTTCGATATCTTTAAGAGAATTGGTAATTAACGTACTGATTTCTTGATAGTTGCGCTTTAGTCCGGCGTTTTTGATTTCGTACAATTTCGCTTCTGAAAGATCGAGTAATTCAAAAGAATCTTCGGTATCGTCGTAGGCATTAAATTGAATTTCACCGGCTACCCGAATCAGCGAGCGCTGGATAAACTTTTGCGTTAAGATTCGGGCGTGAAATTCGATATTGGCTGCGGACGTAACTTTATTGGTAAGCTGTGCCAAATACATGTAGCCACCTGCCATATCTAAAAGTTTGTGATTTTTTAGATAATTAGATACCGTAAGTAAATCAATGGCGGTGTCTCCTAACTTATATAAATGGTCAATTGCCTCGAAAACAATCTGATTTTTGGGATCATAAAAATGCTCTTTACTCAAAATATCGATAACCTGAAAAATCTTTTCACGCTCCAACATCATAGCCCCTAATACCGCTTCCTCAAGTTCCCGGGAGTTCGGGGGCATGCGACCCATGCGATCGTCGAAAAATTCTTTGGGAATTGTTTTTTTCTTATTAGGGTTCCGTATTGGGTTATCTAAATTTTCCATGGATGTTCAAAGTTCGATAAAAACGAGGGCTTAAAAAACTTCCCCAAGGGAAATAGTTTTTCACAATTGAGCGCGATAAATAAACTCGTGTACTTAATTTGTGGGATAGGGCTTTTTGATAAAATTGATTACTTTGCGAGACTTTTATGCGACTGAATAATATTGTATTGCCTTTAGTTTGGGAAATAGAAAAAGACGCTGCGTTGCATAAAAAATACCGCCTTGATTTTTCTAGGGTGGGCGACGATGCGTTCAAGCGTGTTCGAAGTAAAGCCCTACAGCATGATATAGAAGGAATCTTGCAGCTTATTGTATGGTGTCGCAGAAATGTAAAACAAAGCGATGTGCGTTCTTGGATTCCGTTTTTTGAGCGTTTAGATTTAAAGGATAACGATTTTCCGGAATTTTATTTGAAGGGATATATTGCCAATCATTTGAGTGATTTACTGCGAAATCGCAAATTCAAAGAAAAAGAATTGGCCCAAATTGCGAACTCGCCAATCTTGAGAAATTGGATGCTCTTTTCTTTTGTCGATTACGAGACCTTGCAACCCCAAAATTATTACGGGCGCCTCACCTACGAATTCAATCCAGAAAATCTGGAAGAAGAAACGTTTAAAAAATCCGTCATTCTTACCCAACATTACCTCGAAGGAAATGTAGATATGATGAAAAAATGGAGTGAGGCACTGTCCAGATATCCCACCAATGAATCCTATTTCCCAATAATCAATGGCCGTGTTTGGGCGGCTCGTTTTTTAAATCAAATGCTTAAAACAGGTCAGTTACAATCTGATTTAGTTCAAGATTGGTTTAACGATCTTAAAGACAGGAGTTTGGTGCTCGTAATGCTGAATGCATTAGAAGCATTGCCCATATTGGTGCGTTACGGGGCGAACAAGGACCAAATGCAAGAAGTTCTTGACTATGTAGGCTATGCGCAGCACCTGAATGGCATTCATAATCCTTTTGTTGCCAGTATCGAAAATGCGGTTTATTTAGCCTCGAGAACGGCATTTTACACCCGCTTCAAGGACTCCATGCGGGCCCAAGAGTACCGAATGAAGCTCTACGAAAATTTGTGTTTGCCTTCTTACCGCAATTATTTGTTTGGCATTGCCCATGCATTTTGATGCACGTTTGTCCTAAAAAAACGTCACTCGTCAAGCGTCGATAGTAATTCGCTGAACTAACAATTATATTTGAATAACAATATGGAAGCCAAGTTTTCACCACGCGTAAAAGAAGTTATACAATACAGTCGAGAAGAAGCCATTCGCTTGGGTCACGATTATATCGGATGCGAACACTTACTGCTCGGTATTATCCGTGAAGGAGAAGGAAAAGCATTTCAAACCTTACGTATATTAGATATCGATGCCTTGCGCTTAAAAAAGAGTATCGAAGATACCATCCGAGGCACCGCAACTAAAACCAGCAACTTGGGTAATATTCCCCTTACTAAGCAAGCAGAAAAAGCCTTGAAAATAACCTATCTCGAGGCCAAAATATTCAAAACCGATTTAATCGGAACGGAACATTTATTGCTGTCAATTTTGCGCGATGAAGACAATATTGCGTCTAAAGTTTTAGGACAATACGGTTTAACCTATGATGTGTTCAAAAGCGCCCTCGAAGAAGGCGTTGAAACCATTAGAGGTGAATCTTCTAACGACGACGGCGAAACACCGGAAGACTATTACCGCGAAGAACAAAAAGCGCAAATGGCTTCCAAAACTAAATCTAAATCCAAAACACCGGTACTCGATAATTTCGGACGTGATTTAACGAAAGCAGCCGAAGACGGGAAGTTGGATCCCATCGTAGGAAGAGAAAAAGAAATCGAACGCGTAAGCCAAATTTTATCGCGACGTAAAAAAAATAATCCGGTGCTGATTGGAGAACCTGGAGTGGGAAAAACAGCAATTGCCGAAGGACTTGCGCTGCGTATTACCCAAAGAAAGGTATCTCGTGTGTTGTTCAATAAACGGGTTGTGAGTTTGGATCTCGCCAGCATGGTAGCGGGTACCAAATACCGAGGTCAATTCGAGGAACGTATGAAAGCCCTTATGATGGAATTGGAAAAAGCCGAAGACGTAATTCTGTTTATCGACGAAATTCATACCATCGTTGGCGCAGGCGGCGCCTCTGGCTCTCTCGATGCCTCCAATATGTTTAAACCTGCATTAGCTCGGGGGGAAATCCAATGCATTGGAGCTACCACCCTCGATGAATATCGCCAGTATATTGAAAAAGATGGCGCCTTGGAACGCCGCTTTCAAATGGTGCTTATTCAGCCCGCGAGTCCCGCAGAAACCATAGAAATCCTTACCAATATTAAAGGGAAATACGAAGACCACCACAGTGTTTTCTACAGTGAAGAGGCTATCAAGGCCTGTGTAGAGCTCAGTGAACGGTATATGAGCGACCGGCATTTGCCTGATAAGGCCATCGATATTCTAGATGAAGCCGGTGCCCGGGTGCATATTTCAAATATTCACGTGCCCAATGAAATACTCGACCTCGAAGGTCAGATTGAAGAAATTAAAACCGAGAAAAATCGAGTCGTTAAAAGTCAAAACTTTGAGGAAGCAGCCAAGCTGCGCGATAAAGAAAAGCGTTTGCTCGAAGACCTCGAAAATGCGAAAA
>JBIKIM010000149.1:0-4217 GCA_044361605.1 Bacteroidia bacterium
TCAGAAATACGCACATAACTCTCTTTCGACCAACCTGCAACATGTGGCGAAAACATTACACAGTTTTGTTTGCGAAGGCACTCAAATGCGTCCCTATGAATCGAATCTTCTTTCAAGGGTGGTTCATCGGGCCAAACATCTAATAAAAGACCTCGAATAAGTCCATTTTCTAAGGCCCAAACTGCGTCCTGGGTATTCAATATGGCCCCTCGCGATGCGTTAATTATAATCGGAGATCGCTTCGATAGTTTGAACTGAGACCTATTAATTAATTCCTTTGTTTCGTTATTTAAAGGAACATGAACACTGATTACATCGGCCCATTCCCAAACCCTATCGGGGTGTGTCGCTTCCTGTACCTGACTGTTTCCATATCCCGATTTATTCGGATCGAAAGCCATGATTGGGACCTCAAAACCGCTTAATAATCGCGCCAATGCACTTCCCGTATGTCCAAATCCTATGATCCCTATTCTTAGGGAAGACAACTCCCGACCCCGGTGGCGTTCCCGATCCCACAATCCGTCACGTACGTTTTTGTCTGCCGACGGCAATTGGTGCAAGAACCCCAATAACATCCCCAACACATGCTCGGCCACCGTTAGGGCGTTGGCTCCATCTGCATTGATTATTCCAATACCCAATTCTTGGGCCTTGTTGGTATCGATATTATCTGTGCCCACGCCCGCTCTCGCAATCCATCGCAAGCCGTGAATGGCCTGTAAAACTTCCCCCGAAAAAAATAATTTCGAGCGAACCACGATGCCTTCCACCTGAAGTTCATTCGCCCGAAAAACCACGTCTGAGGCGGTGATGTCTTTTTCGTAAAATACATCAAAACGATATCCTTCTAGCCCTAAAATCAGACTTTCGTATACATCATCGATGACCAGGACGCGCCTAGACATTGCGGAGTCCACGGCGTTGGGAAAACCAATTGGAATCAGAAGCTTCAGACGGCGTTTCAGTTTCGGAATTCACCGTTTTATTTCCCTGAAAAAAGGATACTGCCGCCGTTGCCAATACCTCAAAATCCGAATTCGTTGGCGTAATAAGCGCCTCGGGATTGAAATATTCTTGAATAAAATGGGTATTAAAATCGCCCTCTATGAACTTGGGGTGATTCATCACAAAAGTCCCAAATGGCAACGTTGTTTGTATTCCAGTAATCACATACTCGCTAATAGCGCGTTTCATGCGGGCCATCGCTTCCAATCGCGTGGGTGCCCAAACAATCAATTTCGCCAACATATTGTCATAGAAGATTGGAATTTCCATATTCGATTCTATGAAATCGTCAATCCGCACCCCAGGACCGGAAGGCATTTCAACCGTTCGGATGGTGCCAATATTGGGTAAAAACTGCTGATACGGATCTTCGGCACAAACCCGCAATTCAATGGCATGTCCGTTGATGCTCAGGTCGCTTTGTGCAAAAGGCAATGGCAAGCCCGCGGCCACGGTAATCTGTACCTTAACCAAATCAATTCCGGTAATCATTTCGGTTACAGGATGCTCCACTTGCAAGCGGGTATTCATTTCTAAAAAATAGAATTCTTGATTATCGCCCAGCAAAAACTCGACCGTTCCTGCACCGGTATAGCCGCATGCTTTGGCTACATTCACCGCCGCAGCTCCCATTTTTGCTCTCAGTTCAGGAGTTAAAACCACCGAAGGTGCCTCTTCAACTAATTTCTGATGCCGCCTTTGTATGCTGCATTCGCGTTCGAACAAATGCGTTACATTGCCGAAATTATCGGCAATCAATTGAAATTCAATATGCCGTGGATTGCCCACATATTTTTCTATAAATACCCGGTCATCGCCAAAAGCACTTCGGGCTTCATTTTGAGCGGCTTCTAAAGCTTCGGCAAATTCTTCAGATTTATGTACCACACGCATCCCTTTTCCGCCGCCGCCTGCACTTGCCTTTATTAGCACCGGAAATCCTACCTTTTTAGCCACTTCTAGAGCCGCTAAACCATCGGTAATGGCCTCATTTATACCGGGCACCAAAGGAACACCGTATTTTTCGACTGCTTGTTTACTGGCAATCTTACTGCCCATAATTTCCATGGCCTCAGCACTTGGACCTATAAGAACGAGGTTGTTGTCCGCTAATTTGCGGGCGAAAACGGCATTCTCTGATAAAAACCCATAACCCGGGTGAATGGCTTGCGATCCGGTACGAATAGCCAAATCAATAATACGATCCATCAATAGGTAACTTTGATTGCTCGGACCCTCCCCTATGCAATAGGCCTCGTCGGCGTAGCGCACATGTCTCGACCCTTTATCTGCCGTACTGTAAACAGCCACCGTGGCGATTCCCATTTCTTTGCACGTGCGCATCACACGAAGGGCAATTTCCCCGCGATTGGCAATTAATATTTTGCTAAACATAGTTGATTTGGTATTATAAGATTTACTATACCTTCGCGAAGGTAACAAAAGATGCGGCACATTGCCAAGGTCATAACCCTCATAAAAATCGAATTCGCCCTCGATGTTAAGAAGCCGACACTCCTTGTGTCTGCGATATTACAATTGGGCATTACGGCCTTGCTTAGCATGCTCTCGCAGCCCCGCATGCTCGCCTCTGTATGGAACAGCATTTTTTGGATTACCCTGGTCTTAGGAAGCATCCAATCGGTTTCTAAAAACTTTACACTCGTGTCCCGCGGCCGTTGGATATTCTGGAATCAATGTGCATCCGCTTCCGAAATACTTTGGGGGAAGATGATTTACGGCTGGCTGCAAATGATCGTCCTTACCACTGTGAATCTGCTCTTTTTTGCTTGGTTTTTGGGAATTCCCGTGGCCCATTTAGGACCGTATTTCACGATTCTTTTACTCGTAACCGCCGGCATCTCTTCTATATTTACCTTTGTTGGCGCCGTAGCCACCAAAGCAGGAAGCGCCGCCTATTTGGCCCCTGTTTTGAGCCTGCCCATTCTGTTTCCCCTATTGTTAGTGGGAATTAAAGCATCTTTAAAGGCATTTAATCCTGTGCTTGTAAGTTCGATCTACACGGATATTTACTTACTTATGGCCCTAAACGGACTCATATGGGTACTAACAGGCGTTCTGTTTCAGAGTCTCTGGAAAGACTAAAACTACCAATATGAAACCATTCATAACAGTAAGTTCTTCTATATTTAGGCGTTCCATTTTAGAACTAAAATGGAACGCCTAAGAAGGTTTTATTTGGCAGACCAGCAATGCAGTACATCAATGGCTGCATCTAAAGTCGCATCTTTTAAATAGGGTTTCGGCCAAACCGCTCTTTGCACGCGCTTGATGCTATCGTTTTGGACCTCCATCAAATCTTGCTTTAGGGCAAAAACTGTATCGTAAGACCTGCGGTATTCAAATTTCCTGAACACCTCATCGCTCTTCTCCAATGCTTCTTGCTGTTTCGCATATCCCTCCAAACTTAAGTCATAGACCATTCCATCACGCATTTTTTCGATTTGCTTGGAACGTTCCGCAACCATTTCAAAGTATTTTTGAGACTTTACCCATTTTTGTCCAGACTTTATGGCCTCGCGATAGGCTTTAGATTCATAAGATTTATAACTGGCGGAAGGAATCTGATCGTAGGCCAAGTGATAATCCAATTCTTTTTCACCGCGCTCAACCCCATCATAAATATCAGGAACCACCACATCGGGTTCCACCCCTTTAAGTTGGGTAGTACCCCCATTGATCCGATAAAACTTTTGGATGGTCACTTTTAGTTCGCCAAAACCTTTGGGGAATACATCGGTTTTCCCCCCGTTTAAGGCCACCATTGTTTGCACCGTGCCTTTCCCAAATGTGGCTTTGCTTCCCAAAATAATTGCCCGTTTATAATCTTGTAAGGCCGCCGCCAAAATTTCAGAAGCCGAGGCACTGTAAGCATTGGTTAAAACCACTAAAGGTCCGCTGTATAACGTAGTCGGATTGAAATCGTTGGCGGCATTGATAACCCCTTCTGAATCCTTGACCTGCACAATAGGACCTGAAGCAATGAACAAACCACTCATTTCTATGGCATCGGCCAAACTTCCACCCCCGTTGTTTCTAAGATCCAAAACAATGCCATCTACGCCCTCTTGTTTCAATTTTTCGACCTCCAAACGCACGTCGCCGGCGCTGTTCCGACCTCTTCCTCGAGAAGAAAAATCTGCATAAAAGCTGGGCAATTGAATAATACCAAAACGCTTCCCTTTGTG
>JBIKIM010000150.1:0-4205 GCA_044361605.1 Bacteroidia bacterium
TATTTCACTTAGCAAGTAAGTAAAGAGAAACTGGTAAACTAAATTATCAACGCTATACAATGCGCTGATAAAATTTACCGGGGAGTACTTTTATCGCCCCCTTAAGTTCCAACTCCAAGGCGCATAGCGTTATCTTATGAAGGGGTAACCCTGAAAACTGAATGAGTTCATCGATGTGCAAGCGCTTTCCCGTTAGGGCTTGCAAGAAAGTTTGTTCATCGGGGCTAAACTGCGGGAATAAGTCGGTTTGCGTCTTCAATTTACTAGGCTGTACATCTTGCCAATTCATGGCTTTCACAATGTCGCTAAAGTCTTCCACAAGCTCGGCCACTTGGCGCTTAATCAGGGCATTGCAACCGGAATTGTGTCCCTGAGCTGGATTGCCAGGAAAAGCAAAAACATCCCGGTCGTAGCTCCGGGCTATTTGGGCGGTCGACATACTGCCGCCAATGCGTTTACTTTCAATAACCAAAACGGCATCACTCATACCCGCAATCAGTCGATTTCTTCTGGGAAACAAATCGGGGTGCAAGGCCGAAAATAAGGGCATTTCGGTAAGAATTCCTCCCTCTTTTTGCATGTCAACAGCCGTTTGAAGGTGTGCTTTTGGATACATCTGATCTAATCCATGGGCCAAAACGCCCACTGTGGAAATATGTTGCTTCAATGCACACCGGTGTGCCGTAATGTCTATCCCATAAGCAAGACCGCTTATGATTTGTACGCCGTAGTGCTGAGCCTGCTCCACTATTTGTTGGGTTAAAAATAGGCTATGCGCGCTTGGTTTTCGGGTACCCACAATGGCCAAGGTACGTGAAGGATTAAGAGCGGGTTTCCCTTTATAATAAAGACAGATTGGCGCGTCGATTATTTGCTTAAGTCGCAGGGGATAACTGTCGTGATAGTAGGGGAGTAGTTGAACGTGGTGCGATTCTAGATACGCCATGTCACGCGCTACGAGCGTCCCGTATTGGGAGGGGGCGCTTTTGAATTCTGCTACTTGAGCGGCATTCCAACCGCATAACTGCGACAAGTCGATGCCAGGTTGGGCAAAAATTTGGGCAGCCGTTCCGTAATAGTTGAGGGCGTTTTTGGCGTGAATGGGGCCGATGCCTTTACATCGGCCTAGGAGCAATAGCGCGTGATTTTCGTTCATTGGGAGCTTATTTCTCCCAAAGTTACTAGTCGTTGAGCTTTAATACGGCCATGAAGGCACTCTGAGGAATGTCTACGTTTCCTACAGACCGCATGCGTTTTTTACCCGCTTTTTGTTTTTCTAACAATTTGCGCTTTCTTGAAATGTCACCACCATAACACTTGGCAGTCACGTCTTTACGAAGTGCAGAAATCGTTTCTCGGGCAATGATTTTAGCTCCAATACCCGCTTGAATGGCAATTTCAAATTGTTGTTTGGGAATTAGTTCCTTGAGTTTTTTGCAAATCTTTTTCCCTAAATCGAACGCACTGTCGCGGTGTATGATAGCGCTTAATGCATCCACTTGATTGGCATTTAGTAAAATGTCCATTTTAACGAGTTGCGATTCCTTAAACCCAATAGGGGAGTAATCAAAACTGGCATAGCCTCTGGAGATGGTTTTCAATCGATCGTAAAAGTCGAAAACGATTTCCGCCAAGGGCATTTCAAAACTTAATTCTACCCGATCTGAAGTCAAATAAACTTGGTTTTTCAGTATCCCCCGCTTGTCTAAACATAAGCTCATTACCGGACCAACCCAGTCTGATTTGGTTATTATTGACGCACTGATATAAGGTTCTTCTACAAATTTGATTTTATCTGGCGAGGGCAAGTCGCTGGGGTTATTAACCGGAAGCACTTCGCCTTTAGTGGTATAAGCAATGTAACTTACGTTGGGAACGGTGGTAATAACGGTCATATTGAATTCGCGCTCCAAACGTTCTTGAATGATTTCTAAATGCAACATACCCAAGAAACCGCAGCGGAATCCGAAACCCAAAGCCGCTGAGCTTTCGGGTTCAAAGACAATACTCGCATCGTTGAGTTGCAGTTTGCCCATGGCATCGCGTAAATCTTCATAATCTTCGGTATCGACAGGATATAAGCCCGCAAATACCATCGGTTTTACTTCTTCGAAACCTTGAATAGATTCGAGTGCCGGATTGTTATAGTCGGTAATGGTATCGCCCACTTTTACCTCTTTGGCGTCTTTTATTCCTGAGATAATAAAACCAACATCACCTGCTCTTACTACGTCTTTGGGAGTAGGGGTTAATTTCAATACGCCAATTTCATCGGCCCGATAATCCATGCCGGTATTCATGAATTTTACGTGTTGTCCTTTTTTGATTTCGCCATCGATTACACGATAATACGCTATAATACCGCGAAAGGAATTAAATACGGAATCAAAAATAAGGGCTTTAAAGGGCGCGTTAGGATCGCCTTTTGGAGCCGGAACACGTTCAATAATGGCCCGTAAAATATCAAATACGCCCAATCCCGTTTTACCACTTGCGGGTATAATGGCATCGCGGTCACATCCTAATAGTTCTACGATTTCATCCTTAACCTCTTCCTGCATGGCACCGGGTAAGTCAATCTTATTTAAAACCGGAATAATTTCCAAACCATGGTCCAAGGCCATGAATAAATTACTGATTGTTTGGGCTTCAATACCCTGTGCCGCATCTACGATTAATAAAGCTCCTTCACAGGCCGCAATAGAACGACTCACTTCGTAACTGAAATCAACGTGACCGGGGGTGTCAATTAAATTTAGGATATACTTCTCCCCATCAAGTTCATACTCCATTTGAATGGCATGACTTTTAATGGTGATGCCGCGTTCACGCTCCAAATCCATATCATCGAGCAACTGGGCTTGCATCTGACGCTTATCGATAGTTTTGGTATACTCCAACAAGCGGTCGGCAAGCGTACTTTTGCCGTGATCAATATGGGCAATGATGCAAAAATTGCGGATGTTTTTCATACGTTATAAAGAGTGCAAATATAGTCAAATAAGCGCCCGTTTACGCCCCCTTCAGACCCATAATACCCACGTACAAATCATATTGTTGAATCTGCGGTAGGAAATGTTTAAACTTACATTGATTCCCGCTCCGAAAAAGCCAATCAATGTGCCTTCTTCTTCAACCGTGAATGGCGAAATTTGCATGTCCGTCCTGAAGTCGATGGCCCCTTTGCCATAGGCTTTAAACATCGCCTCCTTGGCCGACCATATAGCCACTAAAAGTGCTGTGTTTACGCCGTTATCGGTGTAGTTCAACTCGGTTTCGTTGCAATATTTATGCGCCACGCGTTGCAACTGAGAACGGGTTATTTCTACGTCAACGCCAAGCGCATATTTTTCGTGCTCACCCCAAAACAGATGGGTGGCGGAATGACTGTAATTAATGTGTAATTCTTTTTGGGGGAAGTAGGGTTTTCCGTGTAGGTCTTTGGCAATAATCAACTCTGGGTATTTTTCATCGATAATGCGTTGTAACGCGAATTTTTCTCGACTGCGAGAGGTCGATATTGAAGGGTCTAAGTCGTAAATTTGTGCCTCATGATTTAGAGGACCCAAATACAAACGTGTTCCCTGTAAATCTTGCCATTCCTGTAACCAAGACATATGTCAAAAGTAGCCATTTTCCACCAACGGGAATTCAAAGGTCATAAACAATCTGTGTATTGTGTGATCTCCGACGGTCATTCCGGTTTCTTTACAGCCGGCAGCGATGGCTTTATTGTGCATTGGGAAGATCCCAATAGCGATGACGGAGTTGTATTTGCGCGGGTTCCTGAAGCCGTATTTTCCATGTATTACGATTTGTCTGCCGATCGAATCTTGGCCGGCGGGCAATATGGCAATGTGTATATATTGCAAAAAAATCAGTCGCCGAAAATTGTAAAAATTCACGAAGGTTCTGTTTTTTGGGTAGGTTCTGGACATGGACATTACCTTAGCTGCTCAGAAAAAGGCGATGTGGCCGCTTGGGATTCCCAAGGAACGATAAAAAAACGTATTAAACTGTCTACACAATCCCTTCGTTGGGGCAATAAAGTAGGGGATAATTGGTGGTTTACTGGGAGCGAAGGCCGTATGTGGGAACTAAACAGCGGTCTCGAATTGCGCGCTTCACATCGCTTAGGAGACGCCTCTTGGTTCAAATTAGTACACACACCCGATTGGGTTTTTGCCGTAGGGCGCGATGCCAAA
>JBIKIM010000151.1:0-4204 GCA_044361605.1 Bacteroidia bacterium
AAGATTAATTTCACCCGTGGCCGATAAATTCTTAGGCAATAAACCAATCAACATTTTTAACAATAGGGACTTTCCACTACCACTCTCCCCTATTACGGCATGCACTTCAGATTCCTCTGCGTCAAAAGCAGGTAATTGCAACAACGTTTTTTCTCCAGAAGAAATGACCAAGTTCTTTATTTGGATGAGGTTGTTCAAGAGGAACAAAGGTAATAAAGTTTGAACATAGACATAAAAAAAGGCCAAAACAGTATTGTTTTGGCCTTTTGTATGAAAAACAAATCGTTTTACTCTACCGTTAAGCGGATAGGAATTTCGCGCCATGAAACCACGAAGCGGCCTTTGTTTTGACCAGGAATCCATCGGGGCGACCGTTGAAGGACCCTGATTGCTTCCTGTGTAAATTCCGGACAGCTTTTGGTTTCTTCAATTGCGGTTACACGAGAGATTTTACCACTCCCATCTACAACAAATCGCAGAACTACAGAACCGTTGATACCTTCGTCTTGACAACGCACGGGATATTGAAATTCATTACCCACATATTCTCTAAACGCAGCCTCGCCGCCTGGAAATGAGGCCTTAACAGCCACGTTAGCCGTTGGGCCTTCTTCACCCCCTTTAATTGGACCTCCTTCACCTGGATTACCTAAATCTGGTGCTGTTGGATCTGTGACTCCCTGCACATTTTTTAAGCCTGTGTTAGACACAATATCTGGCGGATTGATAGGGGCGTCCTCTGCAGCATCTGGATTGATTTTAGGTGCTACATAAGCTTGTTGCGATATGGGTTCTGGCTCTTGAAGTTTGGGTGGTTCTTTTGGTTTTTCCTCTTCTTCTTCGATAGGAGATTCAATATCATCAAGATTGGTCACGATTTTAATCGTTTTCTTGTCTTTGGCATCTCCCTCAGACAGAGAGGCGATAATTCTGGGACCTGATGCTAACAAAAGGGCCAGAGCACAAGCCCCAAGAGTGGCCATACTTTGCGATTTACGAAACAACAAACGAACTTGGTACGCGCCATAGTCTTTGAAACGGTTTTCAAATACCAGATCAAGCCTCGATTGTGCATCGGGCGAATTCCAACGGTTGAATACTTTTGATAATGCGTTTTCTGCCATAGCTTAGTTGTTTAATTGCTCCTGTAATTTCGCTGTTTCTAGCGGATCCAAACCGGGATCTACTACGAAATATTTTGCGACCTGTGTGATCAAGAACTCATCGACTATATCGATAATATTTTCGTAAGTCGCATCTTTATCGTGCTTCACCAAAACGACCAATTTAGATTGCAATTGTTCGTCTTTGGCTTGTCGCTCGATTTTATTTCGACTTGCGGTATCGCCTTCTTTTACGTCAGCGAGTTCAAGTTGTAACTTCTTCAATTTATCAATCAAGGGCGCATTTTTTTCAACCAATAATTTTCTCAATCCATTTTTTGTGTAATCGAGACGTATTAACTCGGTTGTTTTACTCAATCCACCTTGATAATAAAAGATATTGTCGTTTGCGGTCAGCAGGATGGTTAATCCATCTTTGATTTCCGGGGGCTTGATATTGGGATTGTCTTTTTCCAATTTCTCGGGGAAAATCATTCTCAATACCTTTGGCTTGGAAAACGTAGATGTCAATACGAAGAAAGTCAAGAGTAAAAAAGCTAAGTCAACCAGGGGCGTCATATCGACCCGAGTACTTTGTTTTTTGGCTCTTTTCTTACTATCGCCACCGCCGCCGCTTTGTTGTATTTCTGCCATAGTGTTCGTTATTAACTTTCAGGGGCACTCTCTAGTCCCGTGATCATTTGAAATTCTTTGACTTTTGCTTCGCGGAATACATCAATAATATACTGAATTTTATCCCACTTGGCATTACGAGCGGCCTTAACGGAAAACTGTATGTAATTCGTTTTATCAAATTCCATGTTTCGTAGTTTGGCCTCTTCTTCGCGCTCTTTGTAATCGTTGTGCGCTTCAAGTTTGGTAAAATATGCCCAGTAGTAGAGTTCACTATTTTTGATTTTGCTTGCAGCAGTATCATAGGGAATTCCACGTTGTTCATATGCCGTTCTTTCTGTTGATTCTAGCTCCATATAGGGAGCGATTTCCGCCATGCGCAGTCCAATTGGACCTACACCTGAAAACTTGTTAATGTCTTCTTCGGATAATCCACCCGTTTTAAATTGGGCCATCATCTTTTTTAGCACTTTAGATTTCACCGATGCATTGGTGATATCAACGAAAGCGCGACCCTCTTCATCAATCAAGACCAAGAACACCTGTTTGGGTATTTGTTGTTCTGTGGTTGATGTTGGGGTATCTAAGATAATGGGCTCTGGTGCTCTGAAACTTGAGGTCAACATAAAAAACGTTACCAAAAGAAAAGCCAAATCTACCATTGGAGTCATATCCAAGGCAGGGGTTGAACGAGGCATATTTACTTTAGGCATGTTTTATGTTTTGATTAGATACGTTTGGGTAAACAAAAGTAAACGACAATTAAGCCGCTGAATTGGCTTGGAAGTTAGATACGATAGAGTATCCAGCTTCGTCCATAGAATGCGTCATACCATCAATACGGTTGGTAAAGTAGTTGTATGCGATGATCGCCAAGGTCGATGCAATGATACCAAAAGCGGTATTTACAAGGGCCTCAGAGATACCCGTAGCCAAGGCTGCAGTATCAGGAGCTCCGGCGTTCGCTAAGGCAGCAAATGCACGAATCATACCAAATACAGTTCCAATCAAACCGATAAGTGTTCCTACAGACGCACATGTAGAAATAACCACTAAATTGCGTGACAACATAGGCAATTCTAGGCTCGTAGCTTCTTCTAACTCTTTTTCTATGGCCGCTTTCTTTTCGTCGCGATTCAATGAATCGTTACCTTTAACCATGTTATAACGCGTTAATCCGCTTTTTACCACATTGGCTAATGAACCTTGCTGAACATCACATGCTTTAATCGCACTATCAATGTCATTTTTAGACAATAAAGATTGCATTTTGTGAACAAACTCACTTGCATTCCCTTTACCAGACGCAGCGCCTAAAGTAATAAAACGTTCAATAGTTACAATAATAACCGTAATGTTCACACACAAAAGCAAAGGAACGATAATACCTCCGCGGTGGATGATACCTAAGATGTTCTTTGGATGTCCTTTTGCTACGATTTCTTCTGGCTTCAGGCCAGCACCTTCGAAGTTTTGTGGATCTCCCATGATGAACATGAAAATTACGATACCCGTTAAAAGGGCGACGAGGATGGACGCGCCAGCAAAATATGCGGCGAATAAGTTCCTACCTGAATTCTTGGTGGTTTTCTGATTACTCATTGTACGGGTGGTTTTAAAATGTTGCAATAATAACCCCGCAAGGACTTTTAAACAAGCGGTTTTATGTAAGAAGAAACGAAAGAGGCGCTAATTCATTTTGTGATAAAACTCAAGTTACTGTAAAAATCACGTCATGTACTTTACATTCCTAACGGATTTGGCTCACCAATTGGTGATTAAAGCCCAAATTCCTTTAAAAACGAAAAGGTCTGGAATATTTCCAGACCTCGCATTATAACTATTATTAACAATGATTTAACACGGCTCAGACTAAGACTTTTTCTTCTTTTGAGGTTTCTTGCTCTTTTGAAGTTTTAACGTGTTGGCTTTTGCTAGTAGCAATGGTTTAATCTCATTTTCTACTTTCTTTACTCGAATTGCTTTCGACCAACCGATGGCCTCGGCCACCAAAGGTGCGTATTTTTCGATTAACGCCTGTTCTGCTTTTTGCAATGCGATGGCATCATTAAAATATTCTTGGGCATCGGCATTGCTAAGATTATCAGAGTCTTTGGAAAACCATTTACGCCGGAACGCGCGTTTAACTTTACGCATTTCTATCTGATGTTCGTTGTATACCGTCAAAAATGCATCCAATTCTTTGTCTGTTAAATTCAGTTTCGTTTTGAATAATTCCCGGCGATACTCCTTAACCACATCAATTTTATTCAAACTGCTGCTGTCCACACGCTGTGCCTGAAGGAAGTTCAAGCCCGCAACTAAGACCACAAAAAGGATTATTTTCTTCATAACTGCGTTTCTTCAAAAAATTGATCTTCCAAATCCATAATGAGAAGCCCATTATTTTCGAGCTCAACCATACTAATTTTAGATTGGTCGTTCATTTTAGAAAAATGGGTCATTGG
>JBIKIM010000152.1:0-4191 GCA_044361605.1 Bacteroidia bacterium
GGGTTTTGGGCATCGTTAAGTTTCTGTGGGGAAAAGGGCAGGAATAAGTCGTCTAATCCATTATTGGGAATAAGGATTTTTTCGTTTTCGATATCAATATCCCAAACAATTAAATCAGTTCGTATTTCGGCATTGTATACAATTTGCTGTTTATCGATATAGGCATCGGCCTTGGGGTTGTTTTCGGTTTCGCAGGAAATGAATAAAAAGCTGAAAACGAATGAGATAAAAAATAAAATGGGGCGCTGTATATATTGGGGTATGGGTTGCTTTTTCATTGGTTGGAATGATTAGGGATATATTTATTAAGACACGGAAAAGCGTCTTACCCCCTAAAAAAGTAGAAAAATTAAAATTTGAATCCAAACGAATCCGTGGCGCTTGTTAGTTGGCGGAAATTTCAGTTAGTGAGGCCCTTTAAATTGGCAATTACTCGCCCGTTTTGCGTTAAATTTGCGCCATGTTAGATCAGGAAGTATATGTGCCTATTCATAAAGTACGAATTGTAACGGCGGCTAGTTTGTTTGACGGTCATGATGCTGCGATTAATGTGATGCGTCGCATTATTCAAAGCACGGGTTGTGAAGTAATTCATTTAGGCCATGACCGCAGCGTACAAGAAGTAGTGGAAACGGCTATACAAGAAGATGCCAATGCCATTGCCATGACGAGTTACCAAGGGGGGCATATCGAGTACTTCAAATACATGTACGATTTATTAAAAGAGCGAGGTTCTGAACATATAAAGATTTTTGGAGGGGGCGGTGGCGTTATTCTTCCTGAGGAAATAAAAGAGTTGATGGATTACGGTATTACCCGTATTTATAGTCCAGACGACGGTCGTGAGATGGGCCTTCAAGGAATGATTAACGATTTAGTGCGTCAAAGTGATTATGCGCAAGGGTCGGAGTTAAACGGAGAAGAGCACCGATTGAGTGTGGGCAACGATAAAAATGTGGCGCGTTTAATCAGTGCGGCAGAAAATTTCCCCGACCGGCATGCAGCCTCGTTAGCCGCTGTGCGTGAGAAAGCTTCCCCCATAAAAACCCCTGTTTTGGGAATTACAGGAACGGGTGGTGCAGGTAAAAGTAGTTTAATTGATGAATTGGTGCGTCGGTTTTTATTGGATTCTCCAGATAAAACGATGGCGATTATTTCTATAGATCCATCAAAACGCAAAACAGGCGGTGCGTTATTGGGCGATCGTATTCGCATGAATTCGATTCACAACGATCGGGTGTATATGCGGTCTATGGCAACGCGACAAGCCAATTTGGCCATGAGTTCACACGTTGACGATGCCGTGGCAATTTTAAAAGTGGCGGGGTATGATTTAATTGTGGTTGAAACCAGCGGTATCGGTCAGAGTGATACCCAAATTACAGAACATTGCGACGCCAGTTTGTACGTAATGACGCCCGAATACGGCGCAGCGACGCAGTTGGAAAAAATCGACATGTTGGATTTTGCCGATGTGGTAGCGCTTAATAAATTCGATAAACGCGGGGCCATGGATGCCCTTCGCGATGTGCGCAAGCAATACCAGCGCAATCATAAATTATTTGAGGTTGACTCCGATACGATGCCTGTTTTTGGAACAATCGCGAGTCAATTCAACGATCCCGGCATGAACAGTTTGTACCGTTGTATTATGGATACTGTAGATGCGAAAACTGGAAGTCGTTTTGCAAGCAATTGGGCCAATGGCATCGATTTAAGCGAAAAGATTTTCATTATTCCCCCCTCGCGCAATCGGTATTTATCGGAAATTGCTGAAAACAATCGGTCGTACGACGATCGGGGTCGCGCGCAACAGCGCATTGCACAACGCTTGTACAGCTTGCACGAAACCTTGGCGCATTTACAAGAAAACAAGCAAGATGCTAGCCTAATTGAGGCGCTACAATTGCAGTATGAATCGTTGAATGAACTTTTATCACCCGAAAGTCGCAAATTGCTCGACAACTGGGCGGCGCAAAGACAGCAATACAAAAACGAGGTCTATACCTTTAAGGTTCGGGATAAAGAAATCAACATTCAAACCCATACGGAGAGCTTAAGCCACTCACAAATTCCTAAGGTGGTATCGCCGCGTTACGAAGCTTGGGGAGATATTTTGCGCTGGAAATGGCAAGAAAATTTCCCAGGTGCATTTCCGTATACGGCCGGTATTTATCCGTTTAAGCGAGAAGGCGAAGATCCCACGCGCATGTTCGCCGGTGAGGGCAGTCCAGAACGCACCAATCGCCGTTTCCATTATGTGAGCAAAGGCATGCCTGCCAAACGCTTAAGTACGGCTTTTGATTCGGTTACGTTGTACGGTCGTAATCCCGATTTGCGTCCGGATATCTATGGCAAAATTGGTAATTCTGGGGTGAGTATTTGTTGTTTAGACGACGCGAAAAAGTTGTATAGTGGCTTTAATTTGGCCGATGCCATGACTTCGGTTTCCATGACCATTAACGGTCCGGCGCCGATGTTGTTGGGCTATTTTATGAACGCGGCCATTGATCAGCAATGTGAGTTGTACATCAAGAAAAATGGGTTGGAAGCGGAGGTTAACGCCAAAATTGATGCGTTATATAAGGAATTGGGATTAACACGTCCGATTTATCACGGTGAATTGCCCGAGGGTAACGACGGTTTGGGATTGATGTTGTTGGGGGTAACCGGAGATCGGGTTTTGCCATCAGCGGTATACGAAGAAATAAAGGCATGGACGTTAACGCAAGTGCGCGGTACCGTGCAAGCGGATATTTTAAAGGAAGACCAAGCACAGAATACCTGTATTTTCAGCACAGAGTTCGCGCTCCGTTTGATGGGCGATGTACAAGAATATTTCATTACGCAGAAAGTCCGTAATTTCTATTCGGTGAGTATCAGCGGTTATCATATTGCCGAGGCCGGTGCCAATCCTATTTCGCAGTTGGCATTTACCTTATCCAATGGATTTACCTACGTGGAGTATTATTTATCTAGGGGAATGCATATTGATGATTTTGCTCCGAACTTGAGTTTCTTCTTCAGTAACGGCGTTGATCCTGAATATGCGGTAATTGGCCGCGTTGCGCGTCGCATTTGGGCGAAAGCCATGAAAGAAAAATACGGGGCTAACGCGCGTTCACAGATGCTGAAGTACCATATTCAAACCAGTGGCAGAAGTTTGCATGCGCAAGAAATTGACTTCAACGACATACGAACTACGTTGCAAGCCCTTTATGCCATTTACGATAATTGCAATTCATTGCATACCAATGCGTATGATGAGGCGATAACAACACCAACAGAAGAGAGTGTGCGCAGGGCCATGGCCATACAGCTAATCATTAATAAAGAATTGGGATTGGCGAAGAATGAAAATCCGACCCAAGGATCCTTTATTATTGAGGAAATGACGGATTTAGTTGAGGAAGCGGTTTTATTGGAATTTGATCGTATAACCGAGCGTGGCGGCGTTTTAGGGGCGATGGAAACCATGTACCAGCGGGGTAAAATACAAGAAGAAAGTTTGTATTACGAGACCTTAAAGCATACGGGCGAATATCCTATTATTGGGGTGAATACGTTCTTGAGCAGCAAAGGCTCTTTAACGACCAGACCGGGAGAGGTAATCCGCAGTACCGAAGAAGAAAAGCAGCAACAAATAAATACGGTGAGTTTGGTTAGAAACGCATTTAACGAAAAAGGCCAAGCGGAATTGGTGCAATTAACAGAATCTGCCGTAGCCAATCGAAACATGTTTGCCAATCTTATGGAAGCCTGCAAATCCTGCACCATCGGCGACATCACCGCGTCGTTGTTTGAAGTAGGAGGGCAGTATAGAAGGAATATGTAATTCAGTTGTCAATTGTCAGTTGTTAGTTGTCAATTGTCAGTTGTTAATTGTCAGTTGTTAATTTTCAGTAAGGAATAAGAAATAATCAAGGGATCATTAATTACAAGAGTGATACGTGATCCATTGATTTTATAAGATTGAGATTTGTCTTGATCTTATGTTGTCAATAGTTTTGAATAGTTTTATAGTCCAAAAAAAGGCGCCTATGGCGCCTTTTTTTGTTTGTATTCAAAAATCAGATTGGTAATTGAAGTTCGATACGTGATTTTTGTCAATCTCGGTGGAATCGCAACAAGTGATTTCAGGCAAACTTGGTGGAATCACAACAAGTGATTTCAGGCAAACTTGGTGGAATC
>JBIKIM010000154.1:0-4137 GCA_044361605.1 Bacteroidia bacterium
CCGATAGTACCGGATACATCAGCTCCTTTGGTTGCTTCTTCCAAATCAGAAACTTTGCCCTTCGTTTTGTAAACGCGCAAGTCCCCATTCATTAAAGCCACCCCAGCACTGTCGTATCCTCGGTATTCCAATCGCTTAAGTCCTTTCACTATTATAGGATAGGCCTCTTTATTTCCAATATACGCTACAATTCCACACATAATTTATCCGTTATTAAAAAGGTACCGGTACGCAACTATACTCCAAATGCCTGCTTAACCGCGGCAACGGCGTTCAATTCTTCCCAAGGGAATAATTTTACAGTAACGGGTAATTCATTGTCTTTACCCTTATTGAAAACCTTCGTAACGGTTTCACAGGTTCTTCCCATATGACCGTATGCCGCTGACTCTAAATAAATTGGTGTACGTAACGCAAAACGCTGTTCAATGAAATACGGACGTAAATCAAACTCAGGCATTTTTTGAAGCACTTTGGCAATTTCTCCGTCGCTCATACCCACCTTAGCGGTACCATACGTATCAACGTACAATCCAACAGGTTGTGCAACGCCAATGGCATAGGAAACTTGTACCAATGCGCGATCGCACAAGCCGGCTGCCACTATATTCTTAGCAATGTGACGTGTGGCATAAGCCGCACTGCGGTCTACTTTACTTGGATCTTTACCTGAAAATGCACCTCCACCGTGCGCACCCCAACCACCATAGGTATCTACAATGATTTTACGACCGGTTAAACCGGTGTCGCCGTGAGGTCCTCCAATTACGAATTTGCCCGTTGGGTTGATATGGTAGGTAATTTCAGAATCAAATAAGAAATGCAAACGGCTGTCTAACTTCGCTTTTACACGTGGAATTAAAATATTCACGATATCAGCGGCAATCTTAGCCAAAATAATATCATCCGCCTTCTGCTGCGCTTCTTTAGAATCGTCTTCTGGCTTAACAAAATCGTCGTGCTGGGTAGATATTACGATGGTATCAATGCGCAATGGCTTATGATCGGCGGAATACTCCATGGTAACCTGGCTCTTGGCATCGGGACGTAAATAATTGATTTCACTTCCTTCTCTGCGCAAAGCCGCAAGCTCCTGAAGTAACAAATGCGCCAACATTAACGTCATGGGCATATAGGTATCGGACTCGTTGGTTGCATAACCAAACATCATTCCTTGATCGCCCGCGCCTTGATCTTCTGGATTACTGCGTTCAACTCCCTGATTAATATCGGCACTTTGCTCGTGAATGGCACTTAAAACCCCACACGAATTGGCTTCAAACATGTACTCACTTTTGGTATACCCTATTCGCTTAATTACATCGCGGGCAATACTTTGCACATCTAAATACGCGGTTGATTTTACCTCGCCGGCAAGCACTACTTGTCCGGTAGTAACCAGCGTTTCACACGCCACTTTACTAGCAGGGTCATAGGCTAAAAAATGATCAATTAGCGCGTCAGAAATTTGGTCAGCTACTTTATCGGGATGTCCTTCAGATACAGATTCAGATGTAAAGAAATATGCCATGTTATTAATATTTTTTTCAAATATACAACGCGGCTTGGGATTTCTACGGATTCACCGGTAGGGTTTTAGTGTAAGTACCCAAAATTTTTGCGGCCTTCTTCTCTGGGGAAATCTCCTAACGGCTCAGTCTCGGTAATTTTGATTCCACGTCGCCCAAAATCTAAACGCGCTTCTGGGGGAAATTACCTAACGGCTTCCATCCTTTTTTTAATTCCACGATGCGCTAATCGGCCACTATTTTTCGGGAAAATAGCGGCGTGACTAATTTCCCCCGAAACCAAACAAAAGACAAGTCTAACTCCAATCGCGAATTAATAGTCTAAAATCGGCCACTATTTTTCGGGAAATTAGCGGCGTGACTAATTTCCCCCGAAAGCCAACAAAAGACAAGTCTAACTCCAATCGCGAATTCCTATCTTTGTAAATATGTTTGATACGCTTCAAGGTCGAATAGAAAAAGCATTTAAAACCCTTAAAGGCCAAGGCCGCATAACCGAGTCCAATGTAGCCGATACCATTAAAGAAATTCGTCGGGCATTAATTGCCGCCGACGTCAATTTTAAGGTCGCCAAATCTTTTACCGATGAAATCATCGAAAAAGCCAAAGGCGCCGAGGTCATCAAATCTGTTTCTCCCGGACAACAATTAACCAAGATTGTTAACGATGAATTGGTTAAACTTCTTGGGGGAAGCACCAGCGAATTGCAGCTAAAAGGGTCGCCCGCGGTTATATTAATCGCTGGCTTACAGGGATCTGGAAAAACAACCTTCACCGGCAAACTTTCTAAATACTTAAAAGCCCAAGGCCGCACGCCCATGGTGGTGGCTTGTGATGTATACCGACCTGCTGCGCGTGAACAATTGCGCGTTTTGGCCGAACAAACCGACGTTGCTTACTATACCGAAAACGACAATAACAACCCCGTTAAAATTGCCGAAAACGCCATCCGGGAAGCCAAAATTAAAAACTACAATGTCCTTATCGTCGATACCGCTGGCCGTATAGCCATCGACACCGACATGATGAATGAAATTGCGGCCCTTAAAAAAGCATTGAATCCGGTTGAAACCTTGTTTGTGGTCGATGCCATGACCGGTCAGGATGCCGTGAATACCGCCAAAGCGTTTAACGACATATTGGATTTTACGGGAGTTGTACTAACCAAACTCGATGGCGATGCACGTGGTGGCGCCGCTCTTTCCATAAAGTCTATCGTAAATAAGCCCATCAAGTTCGCCTCAAGTGGCGAAAAAATGGACGCCCTCGATGTGTTTCACCCGGATCGTATGGCGGGACGTATTTTGGGTATGGGCGACGTGGTATCGCTGGTAGAAAAAGCCCAACTCAACATCGATCAGGAAGAAGCCGAACGCGTAGCTAAGAAAATTGCCAAAAACAAATTCGACTTCGAAGATTTCTTAGGACAGCTCCAACAAATTAAAAAAATGGGGAATATGAAAGATCTTTTGGGCATGCTTCCGGGAGTAGGGAGTAAAATAAAAGATCTAGACATCGACGATAATGCCTTCAAAGGGGTGGAAGCCATCATACAATCTATGACACCCGAAGAACGGTCAAAACCCGAACTGTTGAACAACTCACGCAAACAGCGGATTGTTCGGGGTAGCGGTCGAAGCATACAAGAATTGAATAAACTGCTACAACAATTCCAGCAGATGCGTCAGATGATGAAAATGATGAACAACAAACGAGGCCGTATTCCCGGCTTCTAATGCTATGAACAACCCTATCGCCGATATTCGGAAAGTATACCAAAAAGGATCAATAGTGGCCTCTAAGATGCCCGAAAATCCAATCATCGCCTTTCAACAGTGGCTGAATGAAGCCATAGCCAGTGAGGTGGAGGAACCTACCGCGTTTACCTTGAGTACCGTTTCTAGCGATGGGCAACCGCATTCTAGAGTGGTTTTGCTTAAAGGATTAGAAGATGATTATTTTCATTTTTTCACTAATTACAAAAGTTCCAAAGGTAAAGATTTGCAGTTTTCGCCAAAGATGGCCATGAATTTTTTCTGGCCCGAATTGGAACGTCAAGTGCGGGTTCTTGGAACGGCCAGTAAAATTTCCGCAGAAAAAAGCGATGCCTATTTCTACTCAAGGCCTGTTGAATCGCAGGTCGGTGCCATTGTAAGCGCACAAAGTCACGAAATAGACGAGGATTTAGATTTGGCAGCGGCTACTACAACTTTATTGCAGAACCCCGAGCAAATCAAACGGCCCGAACATTGGGGCGGATACCAAATAATCCCGCATTATATAGAGTTTTGGCAAGGCCGACCCAGTCGCGTTCACGATCGGGTTTTTTACGAAAAAACAGCTTCCTCTGAATGGAAAAAAGGGCGCTTAGCGCCCTAATATCTTAATTAATTTTTTGGGTTTATGATGTTGCCTATTGCAACGTTTCACTTGTTGATGTCGGCTTCTCCTAATTGAACCTCGTGGCAAAAAGTATGTCAAAACCCGCTGTTTGATCGCGAGATTTTATAACTCTTCAGACTTACCGAGGGCCGAATCGGAGAATTGCTCCATTAAATCGGATGAAATACCCGTAAAGGAAAATCCGCCGTCGTGGAACAAATTCTGC
>JBIKIM010000155.1:0-4126 GCA_044361605.1 Bacteroidia bacterium
GGCATCCGGACCTTTTAAAATGCGTACCTGTTTTTGACTAGTATCGGAACATCCGTAAGAATTGGTAGCGGTTAAAACAACCTTGGTATTTCCCGTGCGGGTCGCATAATTAACGGCCACAGAATCGCCTATTGCATTAACACCGTTCCCAAAATCCCAAGAAGAACTCACACTTCCTGCATTCGAAACATTGATATTATTGGCTTTGTAAATAAATAAATTATGATTCTCACATTGAACTGAATTATTAATGGTAAATGCCGCTGTTGGCAAAGGAACCACAAAGGCCTGCTGCAACAAGGTATCGGCGCAGCCTCGGGTGTCGCGTGCGATTAGTTGGACTTTCTTGTAACCCGTATAATCATAAATCTTTACCGGATTTTGGGAAGTTGACGTGCTCGAATCTCCAAAATCCCAAGTATAACGAATAGAACTCGTTTGAAACGTTGAAGTATTGTTCAATCTAAAACGGTGATTATCGATACATTGTGTACTGTCGTTAAACGTAAATAAGGCCACCGGATTGGTATATACATTAACCTTAATATTCGTTGTATCGAAACACGAATTGGCATTGCTGATTCTAACCTCAACGGTTTTGTTGCCATTGCTAGCAAAACTGTAATTCACCAATGAGTCTGTAAAGTTCGTTGTCGTCGGGAAAACCCATTCGATTGTGTTTATCGTTACCGCATTGCGATCGTCTGCTTTGAATGACCAAGAACTGTTCAAGCACGAGTCTGAACTGGTATTGAAAATCTTAGCCAAGGGCTTTGCCAACAGCGAAATATTCTTTGTTACAGAATCCTTACAACCGTCAGAAGACATCGCTACCAATTTAACCGTATACGCACCATCGGATATTATGATGGGTTTTGTTACGTTCGTATTGGTAGATTTATTTCCATCGGGGAAGTTCCAATTATACGTCATGCCATTTCCCAACCCTACGGTAGAAGAATTGGTAAATACAAACGTGTTATTATTTTCACACTGACTGTCGTCGTTAATGGCAAATTGTGGTTTCGGATTGGGTGAAGCCGTGGCCCTTAAATTAGTGGTATCCTTACATCCGTCGGCATTGGTAACAACCAGTGTAACCGAACGACGGCCTGGGGTAGAGTAAGTCTTTGTAGGATCAGCTGAAGTACTCGTACTCGTATCCCCAAAATCCCAAACATAACTGAGTGCGGCATTGGTTAAGTTCGAAATCGAAGCGTTGGTGTATTCAAAGCTATTTGATACCAAACATTGGTTCGTATCGTTAACCGTAAATTGGGCTTCCGGATTGGGATTCACCCGAACGTAAAACGTATCCTTTAAGTCACATGAACTAACGCCACTCGTAACCGTATAGATTACCTGATAACGCCTTGTCTTAAAATACCTTAAATTTGGTAGGCCAACGGTAGAATTTGTAGTATCCCCAAAGTCCCAACTGTGAGAAATTGAAGCCGAAGTGGTATCCGTGGTACGATTGTAAAGTGATACTTTGCCACCCAAGCAAACCATAGAATCGGCGACACCCACATCAAGTTTAATACCTGCACAACCCGTTTGTCCAAAAGCAGTTACGGGAGTACCAACAAGAAATAAAGCCCCTAAAAAAAAACCATATATTGGATTTAACAATTTATGACAAGCGAAAACCTTCATAGTATAGCCGGGATGTTAGATTTTAAAACACAACAATATTACAAATTTATTCCCGTTTTTATCTACTAGAGTTGGGTCTAATTGACATAACAATTAATACCTTCCTTACTTAATACACCTTGATTTTTTAATTGGTTTCTAAAATCAACCCTTCGGTAAAAAAATATCCTTAATATTGTATTAGCAAGATGAATATTGTCTGTAAAAACACCTCCTTGAGGACCTTTTTTTTGATTGGAATCTTTGGATTTACCTATCAATACAGTCACGCACAAAACTTACAGTTTAGGCAAGCCTTTGCTCAAAGAGCCCTTAGCAATCCTGCCCTCATTGGAACCGGAATGATAAACGACGCGCACAGTGCTCGCATCAGTTCAGGCACCCGTGCGCAATGGTTGGGACTCGGCAAACGTTTATTCTCTCAAACGATATCAATCGATGCACCTATTAAAAACACCAATGCCGCTTACAGTGCGGGTGTGTTTTCCACCGACTTGCTATCAGGATCAGAGGGCAAATCCAAATATGCACATCTTTCTGCTTATTTGGGATATGCCTACGACATAAAAATTAACAAAAATTTATTTTTGCGCGGCGGATTGTCCGCCCAATTTTCCTCCATTAAATTCGGGACAGACCAATTCTTTTGGGAAGATCAAATAAATGTTGCCAATACCGGTTTTATTATTCCCACCCAAGAGCCCACTTCCCAACTAACGAGAAACGTCGTGCACGCATCAGCTGGTCTTTTTCTTTATGGGAAAAAGGGATTTCTGGGGGTTGCCGCTTACAACGTAAATCAACCAGATATCTCGTTTTTCCAAGAAGGCGGACAAACCATACCCTTAAATATTAATATTCAAGCAGGGTATGAAATTTTAGAATCTCAGTCGGGAACCAAAATAATCCCTTCCATTAATTATTTGATTTTGCCAGAATCCCATTCGCGGTCTTTAATGATTAATGGAATACGCGATAACTTTAGATTCGGAGTCGGAGCGCAAAACACAGAAGCGTATACCCAACAAGCTTGGTCGGTTAATTATTATTTCGGTGCGCGTTACGACAAATATTACGTAGCCTATTCCAACGACTGGAATTTGAGTGTGAAAAACTCAGCCCTTCCGTTAACCCATGAAATTTCTGTAATTATTTTCCCGTACACGACTGAAGCTCAAAGAAAACCCAATCCGTTTCCAGAATTTTAATCCTATTGGAATTGGTTAAATACTTGAACTAGAACACGAAACTTCTTCGCGTTTGACACCTTTGTTTTAAATACTAATATTCAATCCCACGGCTAACACTTGCTTGAACTGCAATCTAGGTCCGGTGCGTTCACCCGTTTCGTCTAATGCGATTTGAATATCGTCATCGTAAATAAAATGCAATATTAGATTCGTTGTAATAAATTCATTCACTTGCAAGTTGAATGTATTCTCAAAATCGACGTCGATATTTCCTGGATTGTCGATGTAGTTCGAAAACAATACCAACCTCGACTGTAATCCCACATTTTTCACGATACGCGGCTCGTTATACTCGACACGCACAGATCCCCCTGCCTCGGCACGAAACTTCTTCCCTAGCGTTGTGTAACTGCCCGAAACATAATCAAACTCACCTGCTTGCACCCCATAAGCGCCCTCATTGGCTAAATCTTGATTTAATACAATCGTGTTTTTCATGGTTGCCGGACCCAAGAAAACACTCAACTTCGAACTCGGATTATAATCAAATCCCAAAGACCCCGTTACATAACCTGGAGCCATAAACTCAGAAATGGGTTTTATATCGCCTAAACTGTAATATCCAGGTTGAAACTGCGACCCTAAAGACACTAATCCCGTATAAAACCATTTTTCATTGGCTCTAATTCCCAATTTGGTAGTGATTTCTAACCTATCGTCGTTTTTAAACCATTTGCCATTGCGTCCTTGCAACATGATACCATATCCCGCATCAAAACTAGACTCCCAGTTTAACTTATCACTCGTGTAAGCCAACTTTAAACTGAGCGACGTTGATATCGCTATGGAGTTTTCTCCCCCACCTTGCCAATTGGAGAACTGTGCCTGACTGGTACTTATGACAGAATTTCCCCCAAAAGTCCATTGACCTGGAGCCGCAACATCGTAAGGCTCTTGGTTATCCCATTTTGAAAATCCGGTTTTAGGTCCTTTTTTAACAAGTGCTTGGTAAACAGCATCCGATTTTGCCTTTTGAAAAGGAAGTCCATTGGGTGTGTTCGCAAAAACCCAAAATGGCGTAACCATGAAAATAGCAAGAGACCTTAGTTTAAACATTTCTATATAAAATAACACAATATTAAGTACATAAACATGTTGAAACAACTACTTACTGATGAAATAGTTCCATTTCATTAAAAGGTTATTAAATATTAACGCTTGTACATACGCTGGTAGTACATTTTATGCATGGCATCATTACTTTCTTGATCCTCGGATTT
>JBIKIM010000156.1:0-4121 GCA_044361605.1 Bacteroidia bacterium
CCGATTCGTTTTGATCGATTCGATTTCTTGCTGAATACGCGTAAGAAAATAGTCGCGCATGTTTTTTGGCGACGTAATAAGAACCTTGCAATCGGCAATTTGACTCAAATCGGGATGGGCGTGTTCTAAGCAGTCGAATATTTTATTGATATCCGTAATAATTTGAGGTTTGGTCGTTAGTAACAGGTGATCTCCATACAATTGGGCGGTACTTTCATGGAAATTCCCCGTGGAGATAAAACCGTATTGGATGGTACGGTTGAATTCGCGTTTTTTGATTACACATATTTTTGCGTGAATCTTCATTTTGGGAAGTCCTACGAATACCTGTACGCCTTCTTCTTCAAGCACGCCTTTCCAATAAAGGTTGGCTTCTTCGTCGAACCGGGCCTTAAGTTCTATGATTACGCTTACTTTTTTACCGTTGCGTACGGCGTTGAGTAGGGCGTTGATGACTTTCGATTCTTTGGCCAGCCTGTACACAGTTAAACGGATACTTTGTACACTGGGATCGATAGCGGCTTCCCGCAATAAATCGATAATCGAATCAAAGGAATGATACGGAAAATGCAGCATGACATCCCGCTTCTCGATGACATCCATAATGCGACAGGGCTGTTTGAGTAAGGGGTGTACAAAAGGTTTTGGCCGGGGTTTTAAGTCCTTGAAAATATCCTTTGGGAAACTCATGAACGCCTTGAAGTTATGAATTCGGCCTCCGGGTATCAGGTTGCTTTTATCGGTTAAGTCGAGGCGATTGATTAAATAATCAAGTAATTGGGGGTCAATATGTTTATCGTAAACAAATCGAGTGGCCTTTCCGTGGGTGCGTTTTTTCAAACTTTCCTCGAGTTCTTCAATAATATTGGCATGAAAGCCACTATCGAAATCCATTTCGGCATCGCGGGTAACTTTAATGATATGCGATTTGAATCGGTCAAAACCAAAGGGGGCAAATAAGTATTTAAGATTATACCGAATAATGTCTTCGAGCATAATGATATGCGTTTCGGCACCAGAGCCGGGCATTATTACGAAACGCGGTGTTTGTTCTTCGGGAATTTGAATCAACGCATAGCGCTGCAACATTGGATTTTTGGCATTCCCCATTAAGCACGCCAAATAGATGGAACGGTCTTTGAGCATGGGCGCATGGGGCATGCTTTCAATCATTAAGGGTACGATTTGGGTTCGTACTTTTTCTTCAAAATACGTTTGCACCCATTGTTTTTGTTCGAGGGTTAGCTGCCGTTCATTTTTCAAGAAAATGCGATGTTGTTTGCCTAATTCGCGGATAATTTCTGCAAAACACAAACCAAAGGATCGCTGTAATTTAACGGTGGTGTGTTGAATTTCTTTTAGGATTTTTTCGGGATGCATTTCCAGGTGCATCTTGGCCTTCCCCTTTCCGATTTCGACCATTTTGTTGAGGGTTCCAACGCGAACCCGATAAAATTCATCGAGGTTGTTGGAAAATATGCCTAAAAAACGGAGTCTGTCGTATAAATGAACTTTAGAATCTTTGGCTTCTTGCATCACGCGCTGGTTGAAAGCGAGCCAGCTGAGATCTCGTATGATGGGCTTTAAGGGCATATTTACGGCAAAAATACATGCACGAAGTTAAAGCCAACATTAACTTTAGTTAAAATGTGCCTATTTGCCGTTCTTTTGGCACGCCTGTGTTCGATTAGTCGATAATGCTCTCGGTTGTTCGTTATCCTAATGCAGCTGAATGTACATTCCCTTTTTCAGGCACAAACTACGGCATCATTCGGAAAAATACGGTTTCCAATTGCGCTACCTCGGCGGATATTTCGTTGTGTTCTTTTATAAAGTGCGCCGATGTGGCAGCTCCTGCCAATACGATATCTCCTGCCTTTAACGTAAGTTTATATTTGGTGGCCAACGCCGAGGCTGCCACCAACGATTTCCATGGATTTCCCAAAATATCGTTAGAACTACCGCTTTCAACGGTGTTTCCGTTGATTATCAATGACATGTCTAAGTCGGTCAATACCGCCAAGGGTTCTTGAATAATACCCAAAACGTAGGCCGCAGACGAGCAATTATCGGCCACCACGTCTTCTAGTGAAAATTTGAAGTTTTCGTACCGTGAATCTATAATTTCAAGTGCGGCGGCAATCCCATCCACATAATCCAAAACCTCATGGAGTTCAATGGGTTGGGTAATGTCTTTTTTTAACCGGAATGCAATTTCTGGTTCAACCCGGGGATGAATAAAATGGCTGCGGTGTAGACTGCCCCCGTTTGACACAAACATGGCATCGCTCAGTTGTCCAATAATCATTTCGGAAACTCCCATTTGTTGCATTTTTGCCTCTGATGTAAATCCCATTTTTACACCTACCAAGGTTTCACCCTCTTGGCATCGCAATTGCATAAGTTCGTGCTGCACCTCATAGGCCTCTATTAACGTTAGGGTTTGTTGGGTGCTAAACTGAGCTATGGGTAGCTGTTGGCGCTGTGCATCGTGCAACTGGGCCGCCATTTTTGAAATTTCGGACATGCGGAGCAAATTTCGGACAATTTTCGTTCCAACAACCATAAAAAATGCGGATAATCGAGGGATCACATAAAAACGAAGTCTTTTAGGGGTATTTACGGCATTAATTATTAAATGTTTTTAGGGTCTTGTACCTTTGTGCCATGCCTGAAATAAATCCTGCCATTAAATTGGCATACGATACGCTAAAGGATGCCTTTTTTACCCGAACGCCCGTAGCTCCCATCCGTGGGCTAATCGGCGATACCGATATCGATGCGGCCTATGCCGTTCAAGAAATGTTAGTGCAACATTTAATTAATGAGGGCGCGCGACCGGTAGGCGTAAAAATCGGACTTACCTCCGAAGCAGTTCAAAAGCAGTTAGGGGTAAATCAACCCGATTTTGGGGTTTTATTCGCGCATACCCACCTACCCAACAACGGCGAAATTCCGTTTTCTTTTCTCATTCAACCCAAAGCAGAAGCCGAAATGGCCTTCGTGCTGAATCAACCCATAACCGCGCCCATGGCCGACATTTCCGAACTGCTCGATAAAATAGCCTATGTGAGTGCGGCCATCGAAATTGTAGGATCTCGCGTAGAAAATTGGGATATCCGCATCACCGATACCATAGCTGACAATGCCTCGGCCTCCCATTTTGTTTTGGGGGAAGCCCAAGTAACACCGGATCAAATTGATTTCGACAATGCCGCGATGCAGTTATGGCGGAACGGCGAAGTGGCTTCAGAAGGCGTTGCCAAGGCATGTATGGGAAATCCCTTAAAGGCGGTTTTATGGTTGTGCAATACCTTTGTATCTAAAGGGGTTGCCATCAATAAAGGCGATATTATCCTCTCGGGAGCCTTAGGTCCGATGTTACCTATCACCGCAGGCGATACCTTAAAAGCACACATCGACGGTTTGGGAGAAGTCGGATTTTCAATAAGCCAATGACAAAGAAAAAAGTAGCCATTATTGGTTCTGGAAATATCGGGACCGATTTAATGATAAAAGTTTTGCGTTATTCGCAAAATTTGGAAATGTCGGTGATGGTGGGAATCGATGCCCAATCCGACGGCTTGGCCAGAGCCCAACGCATGGGTGTAGCCACCACCCACGAAGGCGTAGACGGATTGATCGCCATGCCCGAATGGAACGACATATCCATTGTCTTCGATGCGACTAGCGCCAAAGCACACCTGTATAATTACGACAAAATCAGTGCGTTTCCTGGAAAAAAAGTCATTGACTTAACTCCCGCCGCTATTGGTCCTTTTATAGTTCCCGCCGTTAATTTGGCTTCCCTACAAGATGTGCCAAATGTGAATATGGTAACCTGTGGAGGTCAAGCTACTATTCCTATCGTTGCCGCCGTGAGTCGCATAACCCCAGTATATTACGGTGAAATCGTAGCGTCTATTGCCTCGAAATCTGCCGGACCAGGCACCCGTGCCAATATTGATGAGTTTACCGAAACCACGTCGATGGGCATCGAAAAAGTAGGCGGCGCCCAAAAGGGGAAAGCCATTATTGTGTTGAATCCAGCCGAGCCCCCTTTGATTATGCGGGATACCGTTTTCACCTTGAGTGCGCAAGCCGACAGGGAGAAAGTGCGA
>JBIKIM010000004.1:0-13925 GCA_044361605.1 Bacteroidia bacterium
CCTGATTTTAACGAAGAAGATTAAAATGAAGTATTCAGAAATTAAAGAACTTCCAAATAAAGAATTAGTCGATCTGTACAAGGAAGAGCGAATTCGTTATCAGAAGATGCAATTCCAAAATGCAGTTGCACCTTTGGATCAACCTCACAAATTGCGTATTGCACGTCGTGAGATTGCCCGTTTATTAACGGAGTTAAATAATCGCCGCCATGAAGCACAGCTTAAGGCCGCTATGACTCAACAAGAAATAGAAAATTAAATATAAATGGAAGCAGTAAGAAACGCTCGTAAGGAGATCATCGGTACGGTAACCAGCAACAAAATGGATAAGACCATAGTTGTTGCAGTTGTTCGTAGCATAAAGCATCCCAAATACGGTAAGTACTTCAAAAAGACGAAAAAGTTCGCAGCCCATGATGAAAACAATGAGTGCGCTGAGAATGATATCGTTCGTATTATGGAGACTCGTCCCTTAAGTAAGTCTAAATGTTGGAGATTGGTTGAAATCGTTGAAAAAGCTAAGTAATCATGGTACAACAAGAAAGCAGATTAAAAGTAGCCGATAACAGCGGTGCCAAAGAAGTTCTTTGCATCCGTGTATTAGGCGGAACCAAGCGTCGTTATGCAAGCGTTGGCGATAAAATCGTTGTCAGCGTAAAACATGCAGCGCCCGGAGGAAACGTAAAGAAAGGATCGGTTTCAAAAGCAGTAGTAGTTCGCGTTAAAAAGGAAATTCGCCGTCCAGACGGTTCGTACATCCGTTTTGATGAGAATAGCTGTGTTTTGTTGAATAACTCAGACGAACCAAGAGGAACCCGTATCTTCGGACCTGTTGCGCGTGAGTTACGTGACAAGCAGTTCATGAAAATTGTATCATTAGCCCCTGAAGTATTATAAGTAACGCTATGGCAAACAGACAAAAACTACACATCAAAAAAGGAGATATCGTAACGATTATTTCTGGTGATGATAAAGGTAAATCAGGTCGTGTATTGACGGTATTTCCAGAAAAATTACGCGCTTTAGTAGAAGGAGTGAATATAGTTTCAAAACACCGCAAACCTTCCGCTCAAAATACGGCAGGTAGCATCGATAAAATCGAGGCTCCTATCCATCTTTCCAAATTAATGGTAACCGTTAATGGTGCCACTACTCGTGTGGGTCGTAAGACCAACGAAAATGGAAAATTGCAGCGCTTTGCTAAAAAAACGGGGGAATTTATTAATTAATTATTGAAATGAGTTACACACCTAGATTAAGAAATAAATATTTCGAAGAAGTAGTGCCCGCTATGCAGGCTAAATTCAACTATAGCAATAGCATGCAAGTTCCCCGCATTGAAAAAATCGTCCTGAATCAGGGTGTAGGTGCGGCGGTGAACGATAAGAAATTGGTTGATTCCGCTATTGAGGAAATGACCAAAATTTCTGGACAACGTGCAATCGCTACGATTTCCAAGAAAGCAATCTCTAACTTTAAATTGCGTGAGAATATGCCTATTGGTTGTAAAGTAACGTTACGTGCGAGTCGTATGTATGATTTTATCGATCGTTTGGTATCTGTTGCGATTCCTCGTATTCGCGATTTCCAAGGGTTGAAGACAAAAGGTTTCGACGGACGTGGAAATTGGACTATGGGTATCACAGAACAAATCATTTTCCCTGAAATTGATATCGATAAGTTAAATCGTATTTCTGGTATGGATATTACCATTGTTACAACGGCTAAGACCGACGAAGAGAGTTTGGAATTATTGCGTTTAATGGGTTTCCCCTTTCAAAAAGATTAAAAAATGGCAAAAGAAAGTATAAAAGCTAGACAGCGCAAACGCGAAGCTATCGTGGCTAAGTTCGCCGAGAAGCGTGCGCAATTAAAAGCGGAAGGAAACTACGATGAATTGCAAAAATTACCCCGCAATGCATCTCCCGTACGTTTGAGAAATCGTTGTAAATTAACGGGTAAACCCAGAGGTTATATTCGTGTTTTCGGATTATGTCGTAACCAATTCCGCCAATTGGCAAGTGATGGCAAAATCCCAGGTGTAACAAAATCAAGTTGGTAAAAAACAAAAGCAATGACTGATCCTATTTCAGATTACCTAACCCGTTTGCGCAACGCAATGAAAGCCAACCACCGTGTGGTTGAGATTCCCGCGAGTAACTTGAAAAAAGAAATTACCCGCGTGTTGTTCGAAAAAGGGTATATCCTCAAATATAAATTTGAAGATTCCGATAATAAACAAGGCGTTATCAAAATAGCCCTTAAATACCATCCCCAAACCCGTCAAGCTGCGATTCAACTTTTGAAGCGCGTTAGTACGCCAGGATTGAGAAAATATGCCGATAAAGACAATCTACCCCGTGTAATGAACGGTTTAGGTGTGGCTATTTTAACTACGTCCAAAGGTGTAATGACAGATAAAGAAGCTCGTCACATGGGAATTGGTGGTGAAGTATTATGCTTTGTGCAATAATTTTTTCTTTAAATACTAATAAAAAAAATAACATATGTCACGCGTAGGAAAAGCTCCCATTAGCATCCCAACCGGTACCGTAGTTACGATAACTCCCGGTTTGGTTACTGCTAAAGGGCCAAAAGGAGAATTGTCTCAGGATATTCCTGTAACTTTCGAAGTGAAAGTTGAGGAAGGTGTGATGACAATACATCGCCCAAGCGACAGTAAACAAGATAAAAGCCTTCACGGTCTTTATCGCTCATTGCTAAACAACCTTATTACAGGGGTTTCTCAAGGGCATTCTGTCAATCAAGAATTGGTCGGTGTCGGTTACAAAGTTTCTAATCAAGGCAACTTGGTAGAATTCGTTGTTGGATATTCGCACAAGATCTTGTTGCAAGTTCCATCAGAAATCACGGTAGTTACCGAGACTGTTAAAGGAAAGAATCCAAACATCACCATGTCTTGCTGCGACAAACAGCTTTTAGGACAGTTGGCTGCCAAAATTCGCTCCTTCCGTACTCCTGAGCCTTACAAAGGAAAAGGTATCAGATTTGCGGGTGAAGTTGTACGTAGAAAAGCAGGTAAGTCTGCAGGTAAAAAATAAGTGTAAATTATGGCAAAGTCAAAAGTTTTTAGAAGAGATAAGATTCGTAAACGTATACGCGGCGTAGTTGCAGGTACTGCCCAACGCCCACGTTTAAGTGTTTTCCGTAGTAATAAAGATATCTATGCACAGTTGGTGGATGATGCAAATGGGGTAACCCTTGCTTCTGCGTCTTCACGTGCAGCTGAGATTCTTGATATAACCGATACCAAAGTAGCCAAAGCGGCTCTCGTTGGTAAAAAGATTGCTGAACTTGCGAAAACAGCAGGTATTGAGCAAGTAGTGTTCGATCGTGGTGGATATTTATACCATGGTCGCGTGAAAAGTTTGGCAGACGGAGCCCGTGAAGGAGGTCTTCAGTTCTAATTTTTAAGTAAAACAACATGTCTAATTTGAATAATAATCCCCGTATCCGTCCAGGTGATATCACCCTAACGGAGCGTGTTGTATCTATCAACCGCGTAGCCAAAGTTACGAAAGGTGGTCGTACATTTAGTTTTACTGCCCTAGTGGTAGTGGGCGATAGTAATGGTACTGTAGGTCATGGTTTAGGAAAGTCTGGTGAGGTAATCGAAGCGATCAATAAAGGTATTGAAGATGCAAAGAAAAACCTTATCAAAGTTCCCGTAATCAATGGAACCGTTCCTCATGAGCAATTAGGTAAATTTGGTGGTGGTCGCGTACTTTTACGTCCTGCATCAAATGGTACTGGTGTAATTGCCGGTGGTGCTATGCGTGCCGTGTTGGAAAGTGCAGGCGTTAAGGATGTATTAGCGAAGTCTAAAGGTTCTTCTAACCCGCACAACGTGGTTAAGGCAACGTTCAAAGCATTAACCAGCATGCGTGACGCCAATAGTGTTGCCCAATTACGTGGTATCAGCTTAAAACAAGTGTTTAATGGATAATATCATGGCGAAGGTAAAAATCACACAAATCAAAAGTGGTATCGGATACCCTAAAAACCAAAAAGCAACTTTATGGGCTCTAGGTTTACGTAAAATGCACGCGAGTCGCGAAGTGGAATTGAATCCTCAAATCCAAGGAATGATTCGTACAGTAGAACATTTATTAAAAATTGAAAACGCCTAATGGATTTAAGTAATTTAAAACCGGCCGTAGGTTCGGTTAAAAATAGAAAACGTATCGGTCGTGGTCAAGGTTCTGGTCGTGGTGGTACGTCTACCAAAGGACATAAAGGAGCTCAATCACGTACAGGTTACTCGCGTAAAGTGGGTTTTGAAGGTGGTCAAATGCCTTTACAACGTCGTATTCCAAAAGGTGGATTTAAAAATATCAACCGCATAGAGTATGCAGCCATTAATATCGATGTGCTACAACAGTTAGCCGATGATATGGGTGTTAAAGTAATCGACCGCGATTTGTTATTAGCAAAACACCTTATAGGGAAGCACGATTTAATCAAGGTTTTAGGCCGTGGTGAGTTGAAAGCTACCTTAGAAGTTCATGCCAATAAATTCAGTGAAACTGCTAAATCTGCCATTGAAACGGCTGGTGGTAGCATTCACCTAATGGGGAAATAATTATGAAAAAATTCCTCGACACCTTCAAACATATTTGGGCCATTGAGGAGCTCCGTAAGCGTATCACGTATACGCTTATGCTATTGGTAATTTACCGTTTGGGTTCCTACATTATCCTTCCTGGTATCGATGCAGAAATGCTCGAGGGCTTGAAAGGACAAACCAAGAATAATATCTTGGGTCTGATCAATACCTTCGCTGGAGGTGCTTTTGCTCGCGGTGCTATTTTTGCTTTGGGAATCATGCCTTATATATCGGCATCGATTTTCATGCAGTTAGTATCCATTGCCATCCCGAGTTTTCAACGTATCCAAAAGGAAGGAGAGGAGGGCCGTCGTAAAATCAACCAGTATACACGTATCCTTACTATTATCTTCACAATGGTTCAGGCTTATGCCTACCTAAACAACATTATGTCTACTCCGGGTAACCAAGCGGCATTGTTGTTTAACTATGGTGATATGCTATCTAAATCGATGTTCATTGTAACCAATATGTTCTTGTTAACAGCAGGAACGATGTTTACGATGTGGATTGGTGAGCGTATAACGGATCGTGGATTAGGAAACGGAATAAGTTTGATCATTATGGTCGGAATTATTGCCCGTATGCCCGCAGCAATCGTCGGTGAATTTTTATTCCGCCTTACCAAAGGAGGTCCTATATTGTTTATCGTAGAACTTGTGATTTGGTTTATGGTGGTCTTGTTTGTGATCATGCTTACGCAAGGTACCCGCAAGATTAGTGTGAATTATGCCAAAAGAGTGGTAGGTAACCGCCAATACGGTGGTGCCCGCCAATACCTTCCCATCAAAATATTAGCGGCTGGTGTAATGCCAATCATATTTGCACAGGCCCTTTTGTTCTTACCCGCAACCATTGGTAGTTTCTACACAGAATCTGCAGCTCCTGGATGGTTGTTGAGTCTTATGAATCCTTACAGTTTCGGACATAACGCATTTTTGGTATTTTTAATTATCGTGTTCACGTATTTCTACACGGTGATAATTTTTAATCCCGTTCAAATGGCTGATGACATGAAACGAAATAATGGATTTATTCCCGGTATTAAACCCGGTAAACAAACAGCCAATTTTATCGATAACGTAATATCACGTATTACGCTACCCGGTTCGATATTCATAAGCATTATCGCTATTTTACCTGTTTTTGCGGTGAAAGGTAATGTAAACCAAGAATTTGCACAATTCTTCGGAGGTACGAGTTTGCTCATTTTAGTGGGAGTGGTATTAGATACCCTTCAACAAATTGAGTCGCACCTGTTGATGCGTAAGTACGACGGTTTCATGAGTGGCGGTGGCCGTTTAAAAGGAAGAATGACAAACCAATACCAACAAGTTGATAATTAAAAATAAATTTACTACTTTTGCAACCCTTTTGATATGTCCAAGCAAGACGCAATAAAACAAGATGGTGTTATATCCGAAGCTTTATCTAACGCAATGTTCCGCGTTAAGTTAAGCAACGGTCATGAAATCATAGCCACCATTTCCGGAAAAATGCGTATGCACTACATCCGAATTCTCCCAGGAGATAAGGTTCAAGTGGAAATGTCGCCGTACGACTTGACAAGGGGTCGCATAACATTAAGATATAAGCATTAATTGATATGAAAGTTAGAACAGCTGTCAAGAAACGCAGTGTAGACTGCAAGATCGTACGCCGGAAAGGGCGGGTGTACGTCATAAACAAAAAGAACCCAAAATTCAAACAACGTCAAGGATAAAACAATATGGCTAGGATAGCAGGTATAGATATTCCCAAAAATAAACGTGGGGTTATAGGTTTAACCTATATCTACGGTATTGGTAATAGCACGGCAGCACAGATTTTGAACACTGCCGGTATTTCTCAGGATAAGAAAGTAAATGAGTGGAACGACGATGAGCTCGCAGCGATTCGTGGATTCATCACTGAAAATCTTAAAACTGAGGGTGAACTTCGTTCAGAGGTACAATTAAATATCAAGCGTTTGATGGATATTGGTTGCTACCGTGGTCAACGTCACCGTAAAGGATTACCCGTACGTGGACAGAAAACGCGTACCAATGCACGTACTCGTAAAGGTAAGAAAAAGACCGTTGCAGGTAAAAAGAAAGCAACGAAATAATTAAGCACGTAAATTAACATGGCTCAAAAGAAAGCACAAAAGAAAAAAGTTAAAGTGGATGCGCTTGGACAGGTACACATACGTGCAACCTTCAACAACGTCATCATTTCAGTAACTAATATGGAAGGACAAGTTATTTCTTGGTCTTCTTCAGGTAAGATGGGTTTCCGTGGTTCTAAAAAGAATACACCCTACGCAGCGCAAGTTGCTGTGTTAGACTGTGCGAAAGTTGCATTTGATGCAGGTCTTCGCAAAGTGGATGTATTTGTAAAAGGACCAGGATCGGGTCGCGATAGCGCAATTCGTAACCTTCAAACCGTTGGAATTGAAGTAGGTACCATCACAGATATCACTCCAATGCCCCATAACGGATGTCGTCCTCCTAAACGTAGAAGAGTATAATTAAGAAAAAGTAATGGCAAGATATACAGGTCCAACCTCCAAAGTTGCTCGTCGTTTTAAAGAAGCCATTTTTGGCCCAGACAAAGCGCTAGAACGCAAAAACTACGGCCCCGGCCAGCACGGTAACTCACGTCGCCGTCCTAAACAGTCGGAATATGCTGTTCAGTTAGCAGAAAAACAGAAAGCTAAATTTATTTATGGCGTTCTTGAAAAACAATTCCGTAATACCTTCAATAAAGCGGCATCAAAAAAAGGCATCACAGGTGAAAACCTTTTGCGTTTTCTTGAGTCTCGCTTAGACAACACCGTGTACCGTATGGGAATCGCTCCTACACGTCGCAGTGCACGTCAGTTGGTATCACATCGCCACATCACCGTAAATGGTGAGGTAGTTAATATTCCAAGTTGTCAGTTACGCCCCGGTGATGTTATCGCCGTACGTGAGCGTTCTAAAACACTCGAAGTGGTTTCAGGTGGTACTAGCGTAATGCAGTCTCGCTTTAGCTGGATTCAGTGGAATGGAAAAGACATGCAAGGAACCTTTGTTACCTATCCCGATCGTTCAGAAATTCCTGAAAACATCAAGGAAAATTTGATCGTCGAGTTGTACAGTAAATAAGAATTAAGTAGAAAAATTATGGGTGTTATACCATTTCAAAAACCAAATAAGGTCGTAATGACCAAATCCAATGAAGCCACTGGAACTTTCGAGTTTTTTCCATTGGAAAAAGGATATGGCGTTACAATCGGAAATGCCATGCGCCGCGTTTTGCTATCGTCCCTTGAGGGGTATGCAATCACTGCGGTAAAAATTCAAGGTGCCGATCACGAATTCTCCACTATGAAAGGTATAGTTGAGGATGTGGTTGAAATCGTATTGAATATTAAGCAAGTGCGTTTTAAAGCGAATTCAGTTTCTGAAGAACAAGATAAATTGTTCATTTCTATCAAAGGAAAAGACCAATTTCTCGCCGGTGATATCGGTCGCTACACCAACGACTATTCCATCTTGAATCCCGAGTTGGTTATCTGTAATATGGATCCAACCGTGAACCTTGAATTGGAACTTACCGTTTCTAAAGGTCGTGGATACGTTCCCGCTGATGAGAACAAACAGAAAGATGCTCCGATTGGAGTAATTTCAGTAGACTCAATCTTTACGCCTATCAAAAACGTTAAATTTAACGTTGAAGATTACCGCGTAGAGCAGAAAACGGATTTTGAAAAGTTGGTCATGGATGTTACAACCGATGGAAGTATTCACCCAGAAGAAGCACTAAAAGAAGCAGCAAAAATACTCATTGAGCATTTTGTACTCTTCAGCGACGAAAACATCATGCCTGAAACTAAAGTTTCAAGCATCGTTGAAGAAGTTGATGAAAGCTTCTTACAAATGCGCAAAATTTTAAAAACACCGTTGGCTGATTTAGATCTTTCAGTGCGCGCTTACAATTGCTTGAAAGCCGCCGAAATCAAAACACTTGGTGAATTAGTGAATTATCATATAGACGATCTATTGAAATTCCGCAACTTCGGTAAAAAATCACTCTCTGAATTAGAAGAGTTTGTGAGAGATCGTGGTTTGCATTTTGGTATGGACGTTTCTAAGTACAATCTTAACGACGAGTAAATAAATGAGACACGGTAAAAAAATAAACCACTTAAGCAGAACCACGTCACACCGTAAAGCGATGTTGGCGAATATGGCTTCCTCGCTGATTAAACATAAACGTATCGTTACCACTGTGGCAAAAGCCAAAGCACTTCGTGTTTATGTTGAACCCCTTATTACCAAAAGTAAAGATGCGTCTACACATAACCAACGTACAGTGTTTGCCTACTTAAAAGATAAGCATGCTGTAAGTGAGTTATTCACTATTGTAAGTGAAAAAGTAGCCAGCCGTCCAGGTGGTTACACACGCATCCTTAAAATTGGTAATCGTATGGGCGATAATGCCGATATGGCAATGATTGAATTGGTCGACTTTAATGAGTTCTTTGATGGTTTCAATAGCGCTGATAAAAAGAAAACCAATACACGTCGCTCACGTCGTGGAACAGGTACTGCGGTTAAAGCAGCTCCTGCAGCTCCGGCCAATACGGTTGATCAAGATGTAGAAGTAGAAGATGTGAAAACTGAAACTACCGATAATACCGAACCAACCGCTGAATAAGCACTATTTTGCATAAAATGAAAAAGACCGCACTGCGGTCTTTTTCATTTTATGCAAAACCTGAATTTAATACGTGGCGTTCTCATACGGGAATTCCCTTTAGACAAAGAGTTTCAACAAAAAAGGCCGCTTATTGCGGCCTTAACTATATTGCGATTTCACGCGTTACTGGTGCTGTTTTATCAAGGCCACCAAGGTGGCTTTATCTACAACACCCGATTTTCGCCATAATTGCTTACCATTCTTGAATAGAATCAATGTTGGTACGCCTTGTATATTCATGGATTGAGATACGTTTTTGTTTTTATCAACGTCAATTTTTACGATACTCGCGCTTTCTCCTACCTCTTTTTTGACCGTATCCAAAATGGGCGCTTGAACTTTGCAAGGACCGCACCAGGAAGCAGTGAAATCTACCAATACGGGCTTATTTTGTCCAATTAACTCTTTGAAACTGCTCATTTCTTTGAATTAATAGTTGCGTAAATTAGTCCAGGCACCTCCATTATGAACATCATAACCCGCCGTGCTCAAGATTCCTTTTGCTGATGAACTCCGCATTCCAGAAGCACAACAGGTGATAACGGGTTTGTCTTTGTTAATCTTCTTTAGCATGCTTGGCAATCTGTCTAAAGGGATGTTAATCGCTTTTTTATGGTGGCCCGATTGAAATTCTGCCGGTGAACGAACGTCTATGATTTGCGCACCTTGTGCGATAAGTGCGCCTAAATCTACTTTAGGTTTACTTCCGAATAGTGATGATAAAATTCCCATGCAACAAATCTCGTTAGATTAAAAGCATTAAAAGGTGACAAATCTCACAATTTAACACCGAGTTCATCGATGATTTTATCGGCTCCACTCACGTATTTTAAAACATACAATACATAGCGAATATCGCAACCTATACTACGGGAATAATCTTGGTTCCAAGCATAATCGTTTATGGTAGCCGTGAAACTTCTGTCAAAATTGATTCCAATAAGTTCGCCACGGGCATTTAATACAGGAGATCCAGAATTTCCACCCGTGGTATCCAAATTGTACAAAATGCCCACCACTACTTTTCCGGTTTTGGGATCCTTGAATACACTTGGAATGTTTTTTTGACTTAATTTATCTTGTACATCCTCGGGTAAGCGGTAATCCTCTTTGGTATTGGCCTTCGCAAATACGCCTTCTAAAGTCGTAAAAGGGGCATGGACCTCCCCGTCATTCGGTTTGTATCCTTTTATATAGCCATACGTTAATCGCAACGTGCTGTTGGCGTCTGGAATGAATTGTGATTGTAAGTAATCCTCCCGATAGCCAATATATTGGGGCATTAATGTACTTAATTCCAATTCCGTTTCTCTCCAAATAGTATATACCATCGCACGTGACCCTTCCAATTCAAGCAATACTTTCGTAGTATTTTCCTTGTTCAAAATGTTCAATAGTTTGTTGGGGTTTTTCTCCAATAGCGCGAGCATTTTTGCATTGTTGAAATACAAACTTTTTCCACTCTCTTTGATTGCGTCCATGCAAAATGCGGTAGCTATTTTACCATTGGCATTTAATTTTTTATTATTAGCGCTGTACCGTAAAATACCGTTTGCCACTTCTTTAAAGGCTCTCCGCTCCAATTCTTCTTCTACAAACGGATACAATCGTTTGGTCTTGTTTTGAAAATCCATTAAGATTGAATCTTTCTCTTTTTTGGGGGAAGCCTTTAATAAATTTGCTGTTTGTAAACTCAATTCTGCCATCTGGAACGCCTTAGATTGGCGCGTAAACACGTGACCGTAATAATAGGCAGCTCCGTATTCATTTCGAACGTTCCATATTTCTTGAATCCGATTGACAATTTTAGACGCTTGGGCTCCCTGAGCGGTTCCTTTCTTGTATACGGTTTTGATGGCCTCATCTTGCAGCTGCCGGGCCTGAACCACATCGGTTCTTCTCAACCCTTGAATTTTTCCACGAAAATTCTTTTCCGTGTTTTCCATTCCCTGAATAGTGCCCGCGAACTTGAGTCTTTTCGCCGTATTTCCTTCACTTAATTCCTTCATCCAATCGATGTAGGTTTTATAAAATGATTGAATTTGAGGCAGTTGTACCTCTTGTTGGAATTTCAAATACGATCCACTTTCGTGACGGAAGGTACGTCCCGGATATCCCATTATAAAAACAAAATCGTTTTCTTGAGTTCCTTTGGGATTGATTTTTAGTATCTTCTTTGGGACATAAGGAACATTGTCTTTTGAATAGGCCGCTGATTTTCCGTCTTTTCCTACATACGCTCTAACCAGAGAAAAATCACCATTATGTCGGGGCCATTCCCAATTATCGGTATCGCCGCCAAACTGTCCAACCGTTACAGGAGGGGCCATTACCAAGCGCACATCTTTAAGATAAATATAACGGAATAGGGTATAGCTCTTCCCGATAAACATTTCAGATATTTCGATGCTTAAATCGGGATATTTGAGTTTCTCTTCATTGGTAAGGCGTTGTATGTTCTGTCCTATGCGCATCACCCTTTCCGATGGTGTGTTCGTTTCACTGGTGCCTTCTAAAATACGCTCGCTTACGTCTTCGTAACTCTGCGTGATTTTGCAAGGCATAGAAATAGGAAGCTCTTGAGATTTTTCTCGAGCCACAAATCCATTTTCTAGGTAATTATTGTCGGTGGAGCTCAGTCGGGCTACATTGCCGTAAACACAGTGGTGATTGGTAATAATTAAGCCTTCCTCAGAAATAAAAGATCCCGTACAACCCCCAACATTTACGAGTGCATCGGTTAGGGAAACCTGTCCGGGATTGAAAATATCTTCGGCATCTAGTTGCATGCCTGCATTTTTCAACTGGGTTATGTTCAAATAGTTTAAGGGAAACATGCCCTCTTCCGGGGTATACGAGGATCCAACTAAAACTAAGACTAATGCGGTGGCCGCAATACCCACTCTTCCTATTATTCGATAAACCGATGCCTTCATAAAACAAAACTAACTTCAAAATAGCGGTTTTGCGAATTAAACAGCCGATTTTTGCAGCACTTTATGGAATCAACGTTAGTAATCGTAGCGCTTATTGTGATCATCCTTGCCTCTTTGGTGCTTGATTTAGGTCTGTTTTCAAAACAGCAACAGGTTAAACTTACCCTGAAACAAAGTGCGTTCCGAAGTTTACTCTGGTTTCTACTTGGTCTCGCTTCAGTGGTCGCGATGTATGCCTTAATTCCGATACTGCATGAAATTGATACTATGGAAGACCTAGTTCAGTATCACCAAAAATACGGTAAGCCGTTTAAATTGGGGTCTGATTTTGAACAATCTATGAAGTCCTTTCAGTATACCTCTATGTGGTTATATCTGTCGGGTTATCTTTTGGAATACGCCTTAAGCATAGACAATCTTTTCGTAATGCTATTGGTTTTTAAGTCGTTTAAAGTTAAAGAACAACACGAACGTGAAATCTTAGTTTGGGGTATTCTCGGGGCTATGGTACTTAGGTTTGTCTTTATCTTTTTGGGAAGCGCTGCTATCCAACGGTTCGATTGGGTATTGTACGTTTTTGGCGCTTTTTTGGTTTTTTCGGGTTTGAAATTGGGTTTTGAAAAGGACCAAGAAGAACTCGATCCGTCTAATCATTTTGTGATGCGTACGGTAAAGAAAATTTTTCCAGTTTCCGAGATATCGAACGATAGGGGCCATTTCTTCGTTCGGGAAAACGGCGTATTGCATGTAACCATCCTGTTTGTGGTGTTATTGATTATTGAGTTCACCGATGTGGTTTTTGCCATCGATAGCGTTCCTGCGGTTTTTGGAATTACACGGGATCCGTATTTGGTTTTCTTTTCGAATATTTTTGCCATACTCGGACTTAGAAGTTTGTACTTCTTGATAGGTCATGGAATCGATAAATTCTGGGCCCTCAAATACGGATTGTCGGCCATACTCGTATTTATTGGGACAAAAATGTTGTTGGAACACCAGTTTCATGCAATAGGTTTCAATCACGTGCACAACCTGCTCGTAATTATCGGCTTGCTCGGTTTAAGCATGTGGTATTCGCTTTGGAAACCTCAAGTGCAAGATTGATAGGCAACTCCCACTTTCCTTTTCGGGGGAAAGAAAATCAATTCCTTCGTTAAAAGTGTGGTTTTTGCAAGGGTAGACACCACAACAAACACAGATATGACGGAAGATTTGCTTATTTGCGTGTTGAAAGTTCTTCGTTTTTAGAATTGATTGATTATAACAATGGAGTCCAGCGACCATTCAAAAAAACGGGGCGAAACCGAAAAGCCAAATGAGTAGGACTTGAAATGTATAATAAATGAAAAAAATTATTTTTTGGGGGGGCTTTGTTGTTTGCTTGACTGTCATATTGGCTTTCAGTGCCAGTAGATATGAACCAAACCAGTCGACCGCGGAAGTATCTAAGGTTGAAGGTTTTTATATTTTTACAGACAGCAAACCGGTAATGCCTTACGACAGTTTAGGAGAAGCAGACTTAGGATTTGTAAGTGGAACACAATACGAAAACATAAGGACGAATCTTATAAAAAGGGCAAGGAAAAAGTATCCAACTGCTGATGGCCTAATTTTGAATCTAAACAAAACAGGGTTGG